>JAUNHF010000001.1:2889-32262 GCA_030524065.1 Deinococcus sp. | reverse complement strand
CGCCACACGCCGGCCTGACGGCGACGCCCCCGCTGGGCCGGCCCTGACCTGAACTCAAGCAGGCCGCTGGCTGCACCGACCTACAGACCAGCCGCCGCCTGGGCTTCCCGCCACATCTGGGCTGCACATAGGGCCATCAGTGCCGCCAGGGGAAAAGGCACCGCGCCCAGATCCATCCGCACATCGGAGCCTTCGGTCACGCCGCCTATTCGGCCCCGCACCTCGCCGCCGTAAGCACGGAAGCTGATGTCCTGACCGCCGGTTACGCCCCCCAGGCGGCCGCTGGCTCCTTCTGGGCTGAAATCCACGGCAAAGTCTATGCCTTCCAGATAACTGCCCAGGCGCCCCTGCATCCGGGTCCCGGCCACCGACGCCTGCACATCGAAACCGTAGCTGACCCCGCCCACCCGGCCCGCCAGTCCGGCTGGAGCGGCGCCCACCCGCACGTCCATCCCGTTCAGATAACTGCCAATTCGGCCCAGAAATTCCTGCCCGGTCCATTGGGCCTGGAGGTCGTACCCCTCGTCCAGAGAACCGAACCGCCCTTTCAGATCACTGCTCACTGCTGTCATGCCCCCATGCTAGTCAGCCTGCGCCCACAAAAGCCCTACACACGGCGCCTGTGCTCGCGGGCAAATAAACAAACAAAAACCAGCCCCCTTAGGGGCCGGTCGCGGAACAACAGAGTTCTCAGAGGTCCAGCAGCAGGCGGGCCGGGTCTTCCAGCAGGTTCTTGATGGTGACCAGGAACTGCACCGAGTCGCGGCCGTCAATGATGCGGTGGTCGTAGCTGAGCGCCACGTACATCATCGGGCGAATCACGATTTCGCCGTTCACGACGACCGGGCGCTCCACGATGTTGTGCATACCCAGGATGGCGCTCTGGGGCGCATTGATGATGGGGGTGCTCATCATCGAGCCGAAGGTGCCGCCGTTGGTAATGGTAAAGGTGCCGCCGCTCATGTCTTCCATGGTCAGCTTGCCGGCGCGGGCCTTCTTGGCAAAGTCACCGATCCCCTTTTCAATGTCGGCCAGACCCAACTGATCGGTATCGCGCAGGACCGGCACCACCAAGCCACGGTCGGTAGACACGGCGATGCCGATGTCGTAAAAGCCGTGGTAGATGATGTCCTTGCCGTCCACGCTGGCGTTCACCACGGGGAAAGCCTTGAGCGCTTCAGTGGCGGCCCGCACAAAAAAGCTCATGAAACCCAGCTTGATGTCGTGCTTGGCGACAAATTGGTCTTGGTACTTTTTACGCAGGTCCATGATCGGCTTCATGTCCACCTCGTTGAAGGTGGTCAGCATGGCGGTGGTGTCCTGCACTTCCTTGAGGCGCTCGGCAATCTTCTGGCGGATGCGGGTCATCGGCACGCGCTCTTCGGGGCGGGCGCCGGCCGGCAGCGTCACGGCTGGCTGAGCGGCCGCCTGGCTGGCCGCAGCGCCAGACTGAGCCGCCTGACCGGGCTGGGCGTTCATGGCGTCGGCCTTGGTGATGTTGCCGCGGGGGCCGCTGGCCGGCACCTGAGCGGGGTCCAGGCCCTTTTCGGCCACGATCTTGCGCACGGCGGGCGACAGGTCACCCCGGCGCTCACCCTGAGGGGCAGCGGCGGGCACTGCCTGTTCGGTGCGGGCCTGGCTTTCACCGCCCGCACTCTGGGAGGGGTCAGCGCTGGTCGCGGGAGCTTCTGCCGCAGGAGCGGTGGCGCCCGCCTCGCCGGCACCCAGCTCGCCCAGCACCTCTTCGCTCAGCACGGTGTCGCCCTCATTCTTGGTCACGCTCTGCAGCACGCCGTCTTCCTGAGCGATCACTTCCAGAACGACCTTGTCGGTTTCGATTTCGGCCAGCACGTCGCCGCGCTTGACCTGGGCGCCGGGCTGCACGTTCCAGCCCAGCAGGGTGCCTTCGGAGACGGATTCGCTAAATACGGGAACTTTGATTTGGGACATCGGAGTTAACCTCTCGGGGGGAATAGGGGCGGGGAGCAGTGCGGCGCGGGGAGCGCTTTAGCCCTGGGCTTCGGCTTCTTTGGACAATTCTACTTGGGCGTCGTAATCCTCACGCGAGACCTTTTCGCCCAGCGCGCCGGCAATCACCTGCGCCTGTTCTTTCACGTGCACGTGCGAGTAGCCGGTGGCGGTGCTGGCGGCGCGCTTGCGGCTCACATGGGTCAGGGTGTGGCCCAGGTTCAGCTCGGCCAGGGTGCGCTCCAAGTCCTCGCGGATCAGCAGCCAGGCGCCCTGGTTTTCAGGTTCTTCCTGTGCCCAGACCACCTGCGCGCCGGGGTGGCAGCGCAGCTCTTCGGCCAGTTCTTCCTGCGGGAAGGGGTACAGCTGCTCCAGGCGCACCAGCGCGGTGCCGTGGTAGCCTTCGCGGTCCTCTTCGCGGGCGTCATACATCTCCCAGTGCAGCTTGCCGGAGCTGATGACCACGCGGCGGGCCTGCTGAACGTCCGCGTCACCGATCACATTGCGGAACCGGCCTTCGGTCAGCTCGCTGAGCGGCGACATGGCGCGCTTGTTGCGCAGCAGGCTCTTGGGGGTCATCACGATCAGGGGCTTGCGGTAGCCGCGCCGCATCTGACGGCGCAGCAGGTGGAAAATCTGCGAGGCGCTGCTGGGGACGGCAACTTGCATGTTGTTCTGAGCGCACAGCTGCAAATAACGCTCCAGGCGGGCGCTGGAATGCTCGGGGCCAGCGCCTTCGTAGCCGTGCGGGAGTAGCAGGGTCAGGCCACTCAGGCCCAGCCACTTGGTTTCCCCGGCAGCGATGAACTGGTCAATCACGGCCTGGGCACCATTGGCAAAGTCACCAAATTGCGCTTCCCACAGCACCAGGGTGTTGGGTGCCGAGCCAGAGTAGCCGTACTCAAAGGCCATCACACCTTCTTCGGAGAGGGTCGAGTCAATCACTTCGGCGCGGCCCTGACCGGGGCGCAGGAATTCCAGGCTCAGGTAGTCGCCCTTCAGGGGGTCCAGACCACGCTGGTCATGAACCACGGCGTGGCGGTGGACAAAGGTGCCGCGTCCAGAGTCCTCACCGCTCAGGCGCACGTTGTAGCCCTCGTCCAGCAGGGTCGCGTAGGCCAGCATTTCGCCCATGCCCCAGTCCAGCGGCTGCTCACCACGGCTCATGGCCCGGCGGGCCTCCATTACGCGCTTGACCCCACGGTGCAGCTCGAAGCCTTCGGGGAAGGTGGTCATCTTTTCGGTCAGCTGAGCCAGTTTCTCGGCGGGCACAGCCGTCTCGGCCACCGACTGCCAGTTGGACTCCTTGGCGGCCTGCTTGTATTCGGCCCAGCGCTTGCCCAGGTCGCTTACCGTGTCTTCGGTCAGTTCATCTACCACGCTCTCACCACGGTCCAGGCGGTCGCGGTAGTGGTCAGCCATGGCCTTAAGCCCGGCTTCGTCAATCAGGCCCTCAGCCATCAGCTTGCGGGCATACACCGCCAGCGTGCCGGGGTGCGCCCTGACCTTCTGGTACATGATCGGCTGGGTCATGGTGGGGTCGTCGGCCTCGTTGTGGCCGTGGCGGCGGAACGACACCAGGTCAATAAAGACGTCCTTGCCGAACTTCTGGCGGTAGGCGACCGCCAGGTCAGCTGCAAAAGCCACCGCTTCGAGGTCGTCGCCGTTCACGTGCATCACCGGAGCGTTGGCGATCTTGGCAACGTCGGTGCAGTAACGGCTGGAGCGGCTGTCACGCGAGTCCGAGATGGTAAAGCCCACCTGGTTGTTGATGACAATGCGGACCGCGCCCCCGGTGGTGTAGCCGCGCAGACGCGACATATTCAGCGTTTCCATCACCACGCCCTGGCCGATCACGGCGGCGTCGCCGTGTACAGTAATCGCCAGCACGTTGTCGCGGCGCACTTCGCGCATCAGGTGCGGGGTTTCGTCGCGGCGGTCCTGGCGGGCGCGGGTTGAGCCATGCACCACCGGAGCCACCAGTTCCAGGTGACTGGGGTTAAAGGCCAGCGCCAAGTGCAGCGGGCCATTTTCCGTCTTCACGTCGCTAGAAAAGCCCAGGTGATACTTCACGTCACCCGAAATGTCGGGGTTCTCACTGAGCACCTTTTTGCCCTCGAACTCGTCGAAGAGGTCTTTGGGGCGCTTGCCGAAAATGTTGACCAGCGTGTTCAGGCGGCCACGGTGGGCCATGCCCAGCACCACTTCCTTGACCTCGCCCGTCTTGCCAGCTTGGCTAATGATGCGGTCCACCAGCGGAATAAAGCTCTCGCTGCCTTCCAGCGAAAAGCGTTTTTGGCCCACGTACTTGATGTGCAGGTACTTTTCCAGGCCCTCGGCCGCGTTCAGGCGGTCCAGCAAGCGCAGCTTGTCTTCTTTGCTGAAGCTGTCGCGGCGGCCACCACGCTCAATCTGGTCTTGGAACCACTCGCGCTCCTCGCTGGGCAGGTAGCTGTACTCGTAGCCGATCGGTCCGCAGTAGATGCCGCGCAGCTGCTCCAGCACCTGGCTGACCGTGCCGGAGAAGTGACCGTCTTGGACCTGCTCATTCATCTGGGCCGCGCTCAGGCCGTAGTATTCAGGACTCAGCTCGGGCGCCGGAGTCTTGTCATGCAGGCCCAGGGGATCAAATTCGGCCTGGAGGTGCCCGTACACCCGGTGGGCGGTAATCAGTGCACTGATGGCCTGCCCGGCAGCGCTGGCTTCGCCGCCAGCTACGCCGCCCGCAGCGGCCAGCACCACAGGGCGGCCCCGGCTCTGGCGGCCCAGGTCATAAAAGGCCTGCTGCACGGCCGAGTGCCGGGCTTCCTGAACGCCGCCGCGCTCAGCATCAAAAAAGGCGCGCCACTCGGGGTCAACGCTCTGGGGGTCTGCCAGATAGTCTTCATACAGCCCGTCCAAAAAGGCCGCGTTGCCACCTGACATGATGGTTTCTGGTCGAGTCATAACGCGTTTAGCATACCGTCCTTTGCCCGCAGGAGGGCCCGGCCCCAGACCGCCGCCGCTCCCGGCCGCCGCCCAGGGCTGTTCCTCCGTGAGGCACAATTTTTGCGCCCCGGCCAGGGTGGACCTGAGCGTGATTCCCAGTCGCGAGGGCCGGAGGGTGGGCGCCCGAGCAGGGCAGTGCGACAGCTTGCCTTTACTCCTGTCCCATCCACATTGGGGGCAGGCTTGTCATCATGGCGTCATGAACGAAGATTTTAAGGTTCCCTCCTCCCCAGACCAGACCGCCGAAGCCAGCCAAAGCGCCACCAATGCGCCCGATACCGGCAACGGCATGAGCAGCCAGAGCCACTGGACCGGCGACGAGGCGCTCAGCCGGGGAGTCAGCCCAGCCAGTCAGCCGGCCGCCGACGCTGGCACAGCCCTGGGCGGCGACCCCACCCGCAACGAGGAAGGCGCCGACCAAGGCGTGCCTGCCAGCGTGGTGGAGGGCGATGGCCGCAACGAAACCGGCACGGCCTTTGGCACCGACCCGGCCGAGGACAAGCGGCCATGAGCCCACTCCAGGCGGCCCAGGGCGAATTTCTGGACCTGTTTCCAGCCGGGGCCGAGCTGACCCGGCTGGCCGGTGACTTTACCTGGACTGAAGGACCGGTGTGGATCCCGGCGCGCGGCTGCGTGGTCTTCAGCGATGTGCGCCAGAACCGGACCTGGCGCTGGACCCCTGGTCAGGGGCTGAAAGGCGGCACTGGCCTGCAAGAAGAGATGAACCCCAGTCACCACCAAAACGGCCACTGCCTGGACGCCCAGGGCAGATTGGTGGCTTGCTCGCACGGTGAGCGGGCCGTGGTGCGCCAGGAAGAGGACAGCAGCTGGACCACCCTGGCCAGCGAGTGGCAGGGCCGGCGACTCAACAGCCCCAACGACGTGGCCCTGCACCCCGACGGCAGCCTGTGGTTCACGGACCCCACCTACGGCATCGACAAGCCTGAGGAAGGCTACGGCGGCGAGATGGAGCAGCCGGGCCGCTTTGTCTTCCGCATTGCGCCTGACGGCACGCTGAGCTGCCCTATCACAGACCGCCACAAGCCCAACGGTCTGGCTTTTGCCTCGGCCAGCGAGCTGCTCCTGGCCGACACTGGAGATGACGCCGCCACCCACCTCTACCGCGTGGACGGGGACCGGGCCGAATATGTGCAGCCGGCTTTTCAGGTAGACCAGGGCAAGACCGACGGCCTGCGGGTAGATGCCGAAGGCCGCATCTGGAGCAGCGCGGGCGACGGCGTGCATGTGCTGACCCCAGAGGGCAAGGAGTTGGGCCGCATTCTGGTGCCCGAAACGGTCGCCAATCTGTGCTTCGGCGGAGCGGACGGCACCGAGCTGTTCATCACGGCCAGTACGGGGCTGTATCACTTCCCCACGCTGATACGAGGCTGGTAGGTCCAGGGTGGGCCGGTGCAGGGCCAGTGCCGGTCTGCCCCGGCTGTCTGTCCTGCCTCTTCCCAGGCACACTGCGTCACGTTCCAGCCGCCGGCCCGTCCCCCAGAGGCGGTTTTCAGGCTGGTACCTTTAGACTGGGCCGCATATGCGCCAGTATCTTGAGTACCTCTCACACATCATGGAGCACGGCACCGACAAGGCCGACCGCACCGGCACCGGCACCCGCTCGGTGTTTGGGTATCAGATGCGGTTCGACCTTGCGGACGGCTTTCCGCTTGTTACGACCAAGAAAGTTCACCTCAAGTCAGTCATTTACGAGCTGCTGTGGTTCCTACGCGGCGAGAGCAACGTAAAGTGGCTCCAGGACAACGGTGTGACCATCTGGGACGAGTGGGCGAGGGAGGGCGGCGAGCTGGGGCCGGTTTACGGTCAGCAGTGGCGCAGCTGGCCGGACTACGGCGGCGGTCAGATTGATCAGATTTCGCAGGTCATCCGGCAAATCAGGGCGAATCCTGATTCGCGGCGCTTGATCGTCTCGGCCTGGAATGTGGCGCAGCTTGACGAAATGGCGCTGCCACCTTGCCACCTGCTATTCCAGTTTTATGTGGCCGACGGGCGGCTGAGCTGCCAGCTGTATCAGCGCAGCGCCGACAGCTTCCTTGGAGTGCCGTTCAACATCGCCAGTTACGCGCTGCTGACCCTGATGGTGGCGCAGGTGTGTGACCTTGAACCCGGCGAGTTCGTCTGGACAGGCGGCGACTGCCACATTTACAGCAACCATATGCCGCAGGTAGAGCGCCAACTCAGGCGTGAGCCCCGGCCGCTGCCGAAAATGCACCTGAACCCGGACGTCAAAGACCTGTTTGCTTTCCAGTACGGGGATTTCAAGCTGGAAGGGTACGACCCGCACCCCGGCATCAAAGCGGAGGTGGCCGTATGACCCGGCCCAGTTTCGACCAGCTGGGCATGGAAACGGCCCGGCTGTGGGCCACCCGCTCCGCCGACCCCAAGGTCAAGGTGGGGGCGTGCATTCTGGACCACCATCACCGCGTGGTGGGCGTGGGTTACAACGGCCGGGCCGCCGGCGAGCCGAACGAGCGCGAGAGCCTGGCGCAGGGGGCGTCGGGCTTTATTCACGCCGAAGTCAATGCACTGCTGGCCGCCAACTGGAACGGCGAAGGCCACACGCTGTACGTGACCCATGAACCCTGCGCGACCTGTGCGCGGCTGATTGTCAATTCGCGGCGCATCAGCCGGGTGCTGTTTGCCCAGAACTACGCCGAGGAAGTGCGGGTAGGCGCCGGGCTGCCCAGCGGCGCCGGAATTCTGGAGGCCGCCGGGATTGAGGTGCAGCATGTTGAATAAGACGCCTGAACTGGTCGCCATCGTCGCCATGACCGAGAACCGCGTGATCGGCAGGGACGGCGGGATGCCCTGGCACCTGCCGGCCGACTTTGCGCATTTCAAGCGGCTCAGCCTGGCTAGGCCCAATGTGATGGGCCGCCGCGTCTGGGACTCGCTGGGCGGCAAAGCGCTGCCGGGCCGCACCAACGTCGTGCTGACCCGCCAAGAGGAGTTTGCCGCCCCAGGAGCACTGGTGGCGCACGACCCGGCACAGGCTCTGGCACTGGCCCATACCCACCTGGGCGAGCACGGCGAAATCGCCATCATCGGCGGCGAGGAAATTTACCGGCTGTACCTGGATCAGCTCACCCGCGTGGAGCTGACCCTGATTCATGCGGAGCTGGAGGGCGACACCTTTTTCCCGGAGCTGCCCAGTGAGTGGGACACCGTGGCCGAGCGGGAGCGGCCCGCCGACGAGCGCAACCGCTACGACCTGACCTTCCGCACGCTGGTGCGGCGGGGCTAAAGATCAGGGCAACAGCGGCACTGGCGTGACCGGGGCGGGCTGGGTGGGCGCTCCAGGTTCAGGGAGCAGTGGCACGCCGATGGGCACAGGACGCACCGGCGCCGGCTGCACGCGGGCAGGCCGCACCTGCACCTCCACCACCCGCAGCAGCCCCCGGCCCTGCCCATCGGATACACGGACATACAGCGCCTGCGAGGAAGCGGCCACCGTGCGCGGCGCCGCGACCCGCAGAACGGCGCGGTCCGTGCCAGCGAGCCACAGCTGGGACGGAGTGACTTGCAGACCCTGCCAGGCTCCCGACACGCTCAGGTCATAGCGGCCCTGTGGCGGTGCGTCCCGCAGCTCCACCACCAGCCGGGCCGCCTCGCCGGGGCGCAGGGTCAGTTCCTGGGGGCTGACCCGCAGCGTGGCCCCCGGAATAGGTGGGGTGGGATCGGTCAGGGTGCAAGCACTTAGGGTACTGGCCGTGCCAAGCAGCAGCGCGGCTGCCGCCAGTGAACGGGCCAGGCAACGGGCAAAAAGGCGGGGCGGAAGACAGAACTGGGGCATTGCAGGAACCTCCGGAATGCGGGCAGGGAAATATGGAGAGCGCGGGGATGGCTTCAGGATACTGCCGCACGCACCACGCCGCCTGGGCCACCCTTATTTGGACTCGCGGTTCGGCGGCGTGCCCGCTTCAGGCAGCGCGGGCAGGGTCAGGTCGCCGTAGCTCAGCGCGGCGCCACTTTGCCCTGGCAGCAGCACCAGCTCCTCGGCGCTGGCGCCCGGAGGCACCGGCAAAGGCTGGTCGGTGGGATAAATGGCCGTCGTCACTGCCACTTCGCCACTGCCGCTGCCCACCAGCGTGCTGTGAACCGGGTTCCACTCGTTCAGCCGCAGCGGTTCCATGCGGAAGCTCCCACTGATATTGCCTCCTTCCAGGCCGGAGCAGGGTTCGGGGTCAGGCAGCGGACCAAAGGCGCCGGTCCAGTCCTGACCCTCACGCGGGGGCAATTCTCCGGCCAGCGCCAGCACCCGCTGCTGCGGCGGGGCACACCGGCTGTTCTGGGCGCTGCCCACCAGCCAGCGCTCCTGATAGATGTGCCCGTCCGGCACCCCTTCCGGGAAGCGGGCCTGCAATTCAGCGCTCAGGCTTTTGAGGGTCACTTCGGCGTCTGGGCGGTCGCTGCGCAGCGTCACGTAAGCCACGGTCTGCGTCTGCTCCGGGAAATCCAGCGTGGCGGCCACGATGTCTGGCCCGTCCTGCACCGGGTCCGTGCCTGCCGCGTCCTTCCAGGCCACCTGCTCGGCAGCGCTTGCCTGGGTCCATTCGGTGCTGGTGGGCGACGGGGTGCAGGCTCCCAGCACAGCACTTGTCCACAGGGC
Source organism: Deinococcus sp. (assembly GCA_030524065.1). Lineage (GTDB taxonomy): Bacteria > Deinococcota > Deinococci > Deinococcales > Deinococcaceae > Deinococcus. Next base: position 22,676 of record JAUNHF010000001.1, on the reverse strand, counting down.
GGCCAGCAGCGGGGGTCCTCTCTTGATGGCCTGCTTCATGGCCTGCATTGTAAAGTTTGCGCCCTCATTTCAGGCGCTTTCGCCTCACGCTGCACCGTGCGCCAGCAGACAACATTCACATGACTGCCCACAGACGGCCAACCGTCTATAGTGAGCCATTCAAAACGCACAGGGACATTTGGCCGCACAGTGCTACCTGGCCGGGCCATCTGACTGGGCAGTGCCCGCGCACTGGCCGTCCCGCAGCGGGAAATGAGGGAACAATGGGTTTTTTGGACCGTGAACATTCTGTCGCCCCAGTGGGCTGGAACCGCTGGCTGGTCCCACCGGCCGCTTTGGCCGTTCACCTGAGCATCGGGCAGATCTACGGCTATTCGGTGTTCAACAAGCCGCTGGCCCGCCAGATCAGCGGCGACCTGAGTGCCGCCCAGGGCGCCGCTGGCGACTGGTCGCTGTTTCAGGTGGGCCTGATCTTCAGCGTGGCGCTGTTTTTCCTGGGGGCGTCCTCGGCGCTGTTCGGCAAGTGGGTGGAGCGCGAAGGTCCGCGCAAAACCATGTTCGTCTCGGCGCTGCTGTTTTGCAGCGGCTTTCTGGTGGCGGCCCTGGGCGTGCGGATGCACAGCCTGCCGCTGATTATTCTTGGCAACGGCGTGCTGGGCGGTATCGGGCTGGGGCTGGGCTACATCAGCCCGGTCAGCACCCTGATGAAGTGGTTCCCGGACCGCCCCGGCCTCGCCACCGGCATGGCGATCATGGGCTTTGGCGGCGGCGCCCTGCTGGGCAGCCCGCTGGGCACCGCGCTGATGGGCCGCTTTGCGCAGGACGGCACCCTGGGCGTGAGCAGCGCCTTTTTGTGGATGGGCGGCATTTATTTCCTGATGATGATGTTCGGAGCATTCCTGATCCGGGTGCCGCGTGAAGGCTGGAAGCCCGGGGGCTGGTCGCCCGCGCAGCAGCAGTCCAGCGCCATGATCTCGCAGCACCACGTCTTGGTCGATCAGGCCATGAAGACGCCGCAGTTCTGGCTGCTGTTCGCGGTGCTGTTTCTCAACGTGACCGCCGGCATCGGCGTACTGGGGCAGGCCAGCGTGATGATTCAGGAGATGTTCTCCGACCGGGTGCTGGGCGCTGGAGCTGGCGTAACGGCCGCCGCCGCCGCCGGCTTCGTGGGCCTGCTGAGCATCTTCAACATGGCGGGGCGCTTTATCTGGTCTTCTACGTCGGACCGCATCGGGCGCAAACCCACCTATATGATCTTTTTTGCGCTGGGTACGCTGCTGTACCTGCTGGTGCCCACGTTCGGCAAGATGGGCAACCTGACGCTCTTTATCATCACCACCTGCGTGATCATCAGCATGTACGGCGGCGGGTTCGCCACCATTCCGGCTTATCTGCGCGACCTGTTCGGCACCCGCAACGTGGGCGCCATTCACGGGCGGGTGCTGCTGGCCTGGAGTGCGGCCGCCATCGTGGGGCCTACCTTGCTGAACGGCTTCCGTGACCGCCAGATCGCTGCCGGCGTGCCCGCCGCGCAGGCCTACAGCACCGTGATGTACATCATGGCCGGCCTGCTGGTGCTGGGCTTTGTCGCCAACTGGCTGGTCAAGCCCGTGGCGGAGAAATACTGGGCCCCCGCTGAGGAGCCGGCCACGCCGCCCGCCCCCGCACAAGGAGCTGCCAAATGACCCGACCATCCGAACAGACCGCCCAAGTCTCTCCCCTCCTGATCGCTCTTGCCTGGCTGGTGGTCGTCATTCCACTGGGCTGGGGCGTGTGGGAAACGCTGGTCAAAGTGGCGCAGCTGTTCTGACGTGCCCAGCAAGAAGGGAGGCGGCGGCTCCATGATGTGGGCTGGCCGCCTTTTTTCTGTGTATCCAGGCGGCTTTACCAGTCAAAGTAGAGGCGAATCCCCGCGTATCCGCTACGGCGAAAGCACTGCACGCCGTAGTGTTCGCCGCCCCCGCCGTGCAACTGTGCCTGCGCCACAGAGCCGTGCAAAGAAGCGAAACACTGCGCAAACCGCTGCGGCGAGAATGTTTGCCCGAATGCCTGGCGGGTCAGCCGCGACCAGTAGGCGTTGCGGCTGACCGCCGCCGGGGCCAGTGCCTCAATGCCCATCACCCGCCCGGACGGCGAAAGGCTCAGCCGCAGCTTGATGTCCTGGCCGATCAGTTGCAGGGTCACGCTCTGCCCACTGTGACTTTGCCCAGTGCGGCCCAGCTCGCGGCAGCCCCACTCCTGGCAGGGGGCAAAGCTGGACGCCTGATACGGCTCGCCCAGCAGGTCGCGGCGCTGGTACAGCTGGGCATCTACCGGCGGGGCGCTGAGCGCCAGCAGCACGCAGCCTGCCCACAGTGCCCTGGCGGACCACCCTGCTGCGGTCCGGGTCATTCCACCATCTCGGCCCAGGCTGCTTTGGCCGCTGCGTCCTCGCCTACGGCCAGCACCTTGCCGCCGCGCACCAGCGGCTGGCGCAGCAGCTCCGGGTTGTCCAGCATCTTCCCCAGCAGGCTCTCGTCACTCACCCGCAGGTATTCCAGCCCAGCGTCCCGGTAGGCCTTGCCCTCCATATCCAGCAGGGCATTCAGCCCGAACCGCTGCACGAAACGGGTCAGTTCGCCCCGGCTCATCGGGCGCTGGGCCAGGTCCACGTAATGCACCTTCATGCGCCGCTCCTTGAAAAAGCGCTCGGCGGCGCGGGCGCCTTTATGCTTTTTGGTGCCGAAAATCTGAACCGGGTTCTGCGCCATAGGCCCCAGTCTAGAGGCTGACTGGGACCGCGTGGGATGCCCGCAGCTCAGTTCACATATCAGTTCACATAAAAGCCCAGATCATTGCCCGGCGGCAGGCCCAGGTGGTCGTAGGCATGGGCGGTCGCCACCCGGCCACGTGGCGTGCGCTTGATAAATCCCAGCTGAATCAGGAACGGCTCGTATACGTCTTCCAGGGTCAGGGCGTCCTCGCTGATGGCCGTGGCGAGGGTATCCAGCCCCACCGGACCGCCGGCAAAGCGGTGAATCAGGGTTTCCAGATATTTCTTGTCGCGGTCGTCCAGGCCGGCGCTGTCCAGGCCCAGCTTGTCCAGGGCGTCATGGGCCCGCTCCAGGGAAATGCTCGGTTCGCCGGCCACCTCCATAAAATCGCGCACCCGCCGCAGCAGCCGGTTGGCAATCCGCATGGTGCCCCGGCTGCGCCCACCGATTTCCAGCGCGGCGTCTGCGTCCAGCTCGAAGCCCAGCAAACGGGCGTCACGCAGCAGGTTCTGGGCAATTTCCCCCGGCGTGTAATACTCCAAGTGCTCAATAATGCCAAAGCGTGAGCGCATCGGCGCCGTGATCAGGCCGGGGCGAGTGGTCGCGCCGACCAGCGTAAAGCGCGGCAGCGGCAGCTCAATGGTGCGGGCCGCCGGTCCCTGACCCAGCACGATATCCAGCTTGAAGTCTTCCATCGCCGGGTACAGGTGCTCCTCGGCCACGCGGCCCAGGCGGTGAATCTCGTCAATAAACAGCACGTCGCCCTCTTCCAAACTGTTGGTCAGGATGGCGGCCAGGTCACCTGGCTTCTCAATCGCTGGGCCAGAGGTCACGCGGATATTCACGCCCAATTCGTAGGCGATGATGTGCGCCAGCGTGGTCTTGCCCAGTCCCGGCGGGCCAAAAAGCAGGGTGTGGTCCAGCGCCTCGCTGCGCCCCCGCGCCGCCTGAAGATAGACCTCCAGCTTGCTTTTCAGTTTGGCCTGCCCCACGTACTCGGCCAGCGAGCGTGGACGCAGAGCCGCGTCGCTTGATTCTGTTCCAGTCATAATGGATATTGTACTTTTTTTCCTCGCTGAACAACAGAGGTGCTCCCGCCCCGCTGCACCTGCGGTTGTGCCTGGAACCGGCGCAGACTGGACGGGACTGCCGCTCACTTCTACCTTTATGGCGGGCGCTTAGCGGGGACCGTACTGTGCGGCCAGGGCGGGCAGGTCACGGTCCAACTGACCGGCCAGGATGTCCTGGTTGCCGTACACCCGCACGAAGTTTCCCTGGGCGTCCACCACACTGACCTGATCGCCATGGATCATGGCAGCCTGGGTGGCTCCGGTGACTTTGGGGTCCACCGCCTGGGCACTGGTCGCCGGGGCGCTGGCGGCAGCCACAGAAGCGCCTTCCTCATCTGTCTGGGCACCGCCCATGTGGCTGCTGTGATCGGTCAGCGAGGGCGGGCGGGCAATACCCACGAACATCTCCTGGGCAGCCCGGTCAATATTGGCCGCCTCGCCGGTCAGGCCCACGAAAGCCGGGTCAAAACGGTCCAAGTAGGCGCGCAGCACTTCGGGCCGGTCGTTGGCCGGGTCCACGCTGACCATCTGCACCAGCACCCGCTCCTTTAGCTGCGGACTAAGGCCCTGATAGGTCTGCGAAAGCACGCTGAGGGTGGCCGGGCAGACATCCGGGCAGCGCACAAAACCATAAAACATCAGCCGCAGCTTGCCGTGCGAGTCGCTGAGCGTGGTGGCCTGAGCACGGTCATCCAGCAGCGCGACGGCGGGCAAAGGCTTGGGCGTGTCCAGCGCGGTGCCGTACTGCGGCTGGGGGTCGGCCTTTTTCAGCAGCAGCAGGCCAGCAAGTACGGCGGCCACCAGAAGCAGGGCAGGAGTCAACCATTTCACGCTCCCAGAGTACCCAGCCGGCGGCGTGCTGGGTGTCCCGCTGCCGGCTGGGTTCTCTGGCGGCACACCAAAAAAGCGCCCCCCATGCACAGCAAGGAGGGCGCCGAAGCGAAGAGGAAAGGGAATTACCAGGCGTAGAACAGGGCCACGATCAGGAGCCACACCACGTCCACCAGGTGCCAGTACATGCTGGCGGGAGCCAGGGAGCCGTGGTTGTACTTGTCAATCTTGCCCGTCAGAGACTGGTAAAAGGGCAGTGCCACGCCAGTCGCACCGATCAGGATGTGCAGACCGTGCAGACCCACGATGATGAAGAAGCAGGACTGCCACAGGTTCTGTTTCCAGTCGCTTTCCAGGCCAAACAGCGTGAACTCGTACACCTGGAAGCTCATGAACAGCGCGCCCAGCAGCAGGGTGATGAACATCAGGATACGCGCCCACTTGTGGCGGCCCTGGTGCTGCATCTGCTCGGCGGTGTGGATGGTCACCGAGCTGCTGACCAGCACGATGGTGTTCAGGATGGCCAGCCACATGGCCGGGCGGCTGACCGGATCAGGTATGGCGAGGCCAGTCGCACGGTAGTAGATAAAGCCAGCCAGCAAAACGCCGAACAGCGTGACTTCCGAGATGATGAACCAGGACATACCCAGGAAGCCGTTCTCGTATTTGGTGATGCCGTGGTGGGCCACCGGCACGTCGTATTCACGGGTGCCCGCCCACTTGAACAGCGCGTAGAAGAACAGCGGGATGCTCAGGTACAGCAACACAGAAGCGAACTTGAACAGGCCGGTCATGTCGCCCCAGGTTTGCAGGCCAGTGGCCGGCAGGTAAGGGGTGAACCAACCAAACGTCATGCCGAAGGTCATGGGCAGCAGCGCAAAGGCAGTCAGGAACGGCCAGGGGCTGTCGACCGGCAGGTGGATGGTCTTGGGGTCCAGCGGCGTCAGGGTGTCGCCGTTCTTTTCCCAGTCGTACAGCGGACGCTCCGAAGGGAAGGTCGTGGGGAACTCCACAGCGAAGTTGTAGGCGGGAGGCGGGCTGGACGTGGCCCATTCCAGGGTGTAGCCACCCCAGGGGTTGGGTCCAGCGGTGATCGGCTTACGCATGCTCTGGAGAATGGTCCAGACCATCACGATGCCGCCGGCCAGCAGAATCAAGGCGCCAATGGTGCTGATGAAGTTCAGCTCGGTCCAGGCATAGTTGCCGGCCGGGTAGGTGTAGTAGCGGCGGGGCATGCCCAACAGACCCAGGATGTACTGGGGCAAGAAGGTCATCCACGAGCCGATCATGAACAGCCAGAAATGCATACGGCCCAGCTTCTCGTCCAGGAAGCGGCCGGTCATCTTGGGCCACCAGTAGTAGAGGGCGCCCATTGCCAGGAAGGCGGTACCGAACATCATCACGTTGTGGAAGTGGGCCACCACGTAGTACGAAGCCGTGACCTGATAATCAAAGGGAATCATGCCGAGGCTGACGCCGGTGATACCGCCGATCAGGAAGTTGAAGATAAAGCCCACCAGCCACAGGGTCGGCATCTTCATCATGATGCGTCCGCCCCAGAGCGTGCCAATCAGGTTGAAAATCTTGACGCCGGTCGGCACGGCCACAATCAGGGTGGCAATCATAAAGGCAATCTGCCAGGCCTCGGGGACGCCCACAGCGAACATGTGGTGCAGCCACACCAGCAGCGAGACGAACACGATCGCCATCATCGAATACACCATCACGCGGTAGCCGAACAGCGGCTTGCGGGCCATGGTGGAAGCGATTTCAGCGGCGATGCCCAGGTAAGGCAGCAGCATCACGTACACGGCTGGGTGAGAATAGAACCAGAAGAACTGCTGGAACAACACCGGAGCGGCGCCCAGATCGGCGTTGTACATGCTCAGGCCCAGCTTGATTTCCAGGAAGGTGGTCAGTGCAGCGGCGGTCAGGCCACTGAGGCTGATCAGCTGCAAGATGGCCGTAGCGAACAGCGACCACGCGAAGATGGGCATCTGCCACAGGCTCATGCCCTCGGCGCGCAGGTTCATGATGGTCGCGGCGAAGTTGGCGCTACCAAACAGTGAGCCCAGGCCGTTGAACAAAATAGCCATCATGAAGATCGCCACGCCCGTTTGGTTGGCGTCCAGCGTCAGTGGGTAGTAAAAGGTCCAGCCCACGGTGGGGTAGCCACCGCCGACCACAGCCAGCAGGGCCAGCACCAGCGAGAAGAAAAAGGACCATACCGCGAAGTTGTTCAGGCGGGGAAGCGCCACGTCGCGCACGCCCAGCTGAAGCGGCAAGAAGTAGTTCCCAAAGCCAAACAGGCCAATGGGGATCAGGAAGAAAAACAGCATGACCGCGGCGTGCATGGTCAGCACTTGGTTGTAGACGTTACCGACCAAGAACGTCTGGTCTGGCAGCGCCAGTTGGAGACGAATCAGCACCGCGAGGATGCCGCCCACCGCCAGGCCCACCAGAGACAGGATGATGTACATCAGCCCGATCTTCTTGTGGTCTACGGTGTTCATCATGTCCCAGATGACGGCCCCGAAGCCCTTACGTTCGGCCACCTGAGGGGAATGTCTTACCGTCATTGTTGTCCTCCAGGCAAAATCGCGGGCTCATTGAAGACCTGGGCCTTTTGCCAATAGTTGGCCTCTTCAGGCAGTTGCAGGGACTTGAGGTAGGCCGCCACGTCCGAGATTTCCTCATCGGTCAGCACACCACCCTTCTGCCACTGGCCGTTCACCTGGTACTCACTGCCGTCATAGGTCGGCATCAGGCTGCCCGGCTTGACTTTGGGGCTGTGCTTGATCCAGTTGGTCAGGTGCTCGGCGGCCTGGGGATCATCCCAGCCCTGCTCCACTGGGGCCTGCCACATGCCAGCGCCCAGCGTGCGGCGGGTGCCGAAGAAGCTCAGGTCAGGGCCCACCGGGCTGTTGGCCTGGGTGCCCTGCACGCGGTGGCAGGCCGCGCAGGCGACAGCCGCCGTTTCAGGCTTGCCGTTCATAAAGATGTTGTAGCCACGTTCCTCGGCGCTGCCGGGAGCCGGGGTGGGTGCTGCGTAATTCTGCGCCGCCGTGATGAATGCCTCGTAGTCTGCCGGAGCCAAAGCGATCACCTTAAAGCGCATGTTGGCGTGGCTGGCACCGCACAGATAGTTACAGTTGCCCTGGTAGATGGCTGGGCGGTCGGTGTGGACCGTCCAGACCTTTTCGGAGCCGGGAATGGCCTGGCGCTGCGGGCCGATGTTGGGTGCCCAGAACTCGTGCACCACGTCGGCGGCTTGCAGGGTCAGCTTGGTGTCAATCGGCACGTCACCGTTGCTGCCCGCAGGCATCACCATTTCGTTGCCGTTGGCCACCGGGCCGCCCGCCGCCGACTCGTTGTCAGTGTAGGTAAAGTTCCACCAGAACTGCTTGGCCAGCGCCGTAATGCTGGCGCCCACCTGCTTTTCCACCACCGGGGTGGTCTGAGCCATCGTGCGCACAGTCAGCACGCTGAGCAGCAGCACGATAACCACCGGGAAGCCGACCAGCACCACTTCCAACTTATCGTTGCCGTGAAACTGCTCAGCTTCTTTTTTGTTGTTTTCCTCGCGGAAGCGGAAAACGGTATAGAACAGCAGGGCCGAAACGCCCAGGAAAATAATGATCGACAGGACAATGGCCACGATGCTCAGCTCCCACATCGCTGTGTTGTAGCGGGAAGCCAGGTCACCGATGGTCAGGGTCTGCTGATGCGGCTGACAGCCTGTCAGGAGTAGCAGACCGAGCAGGCCTGTCACCGCAGACATGCGCTGCATGCCTCTGGGCGGCAGACCGCCTGACCTGCCTCTACAGGTACGCTTGGTATTCAACATTTCTCCTTTCCTCGCTTCATAGTCTAAGCAAGAATGCCACGGCTATGTTGAAGTTGTCTCGCGTCAGCGGAAACAAGCGGGGGTCTTGCCAGGAGCCGGAGCCAGGGGCAGTTGCCCCAAGAAAAGTGCCGGTGTTTCTCCGTGGCTGTGCGCCTTGCTGAACGTTTGGTCAGTAGAGAAGGCGCAGGAGTGGGCCACAGCGGCCAGCTCTCAGCGCCGCTCCTGGCTGCCAGAAGTCGCACGTAGCGTTATCAGATCATCCTCAAGCGGTGTCAATTGTCCTCATCAAATACTCGAATACGTCGCCCTATAAGCCATTTGCCCAGGGTGCTCCTGGGCTGCGGGCACCCTGGACCTTTCCGGGCCTGACCTGTTCCCGCTGCGCCCTGCCAGTAGGAGCGGCCAGCAGTGGCGGTCAGGCCAGCAGCACCCGGTCTACCGCGCCCGCCAAGAACAGCAGGGCCAGATACAGCATCGAATAGAGGTACAGCGGCAGCATTTCCGGCTTGCTGGGACGTCCCCCCGCCATCACGTAGCGGTACAGCTTCCACGACAGCCACATCAGCCAGCCGCCCAGGCCCAGCGCCGCGAGGAAATACAGCCAGCCCACAGCACCGAAATACACCGGCATCACCGACAGCACCACGGTGTAGATGGCGTAGAGCCCGATCTGCGCGGCGGTCATGCGGTTGCCGTGGACCACTGGCAACATGGGAATACCGACTTCCTTGTACTCATCTTGAATCATCATCGCCAGGGCCCAGAAGTGAACGGGCGTCCAGAAAAAGATGATGGCAAACAGAAAGCCGGCGAACAGATTCAGGTCACCGGTCACGGCCGCCCAGCCCACCAACGGCGGGAAGCAGCCAGCGGCGCCCCCAATCACGATGTTATGCCAGGTGGTGCGCTTGAGCCACAGGGTATAGACGACCACATAGGTAAAGAACCCGGCCAAGCTCATCCAGGCGGCCAGCGGCGTGGTCCACACCCACAGCGCCGCGAAAGAGAACACTTGCAGCGCCGCACCGAAAATAAAGGCGTTGCGGGTCGAGATCAGACCCGAGGTGGTGGGCCGCTGCGCCGTGCGCGCCATCTTCAGGTCAATGTCGCGGTCGATGATCATGTTGAACACGCCCGCCGACCCCGCCGAGGCGTAGCCGGCCAGCGACACCACAGTCAGCAGCCACAGCCCGCTCCAAAAGGTTTCTCCCGGCCAGCCCTGCGCGGCCATAAAGACCGCCGTCAGGGTGGTCCACAGCAGCAGGCTGATCACCTTGGGCTTGGTCAGCGAGAGGTAATCACGCCAGGTGGCCTTGGCGGCGGGGGCCGTGGGCGCCGAGGTGGTACTGACTGTCATGCCTGCACCCCGTCTCTGCGCCCAGGACCAATATCTCTGGAAACTGCCCCGGTATTCCCAGGCACCTCAGGCCCCCGCCCAGGCTGGGGAGCATCAGCTTCTATGTCCGGCAACGTCAGCGCCACATATCCCAACATCACCGTCATAAGCCACATGATACAGGCCAGCAGCAGGTGCGTCAGTTGCATCCAGTCCGGCGCCTTGAGGGTCACATTGACGAACCCGGCCACCACCTGAAGCGCGACCGCGCCCGAAAGCCAGCCGGCCCAGCGACTGACCAATGCACTCGGCCGCAGCTGGCGCAGGCGGGCCGCCATCCACAGCAGGTAGCCACTGCCGGCCAGCGCCAGCAGGGGATGCAACACCCGCAGATTCTCAATCAGGGTGGCAGCGGCACCGAAGTCGCGCCGCACGGTGTCCAGTGGAGTGCCGGGCGCCGGGGAAAACAGCAGATCGCCCAGCGCAGTTACGGCGCCGGCCATGCCCACCAGCAGGGTCAGCACCAATCCCAAGGTCCACAGGCGGCGAACTTGCCCCTGGCCGGGGCCGCGCAGCCGGTCGTTGTACCACAGGGCCGGCCAGCCGGAAGCGCACAGCGCCGTGAGCAGCATCGCGCCCAGCAGCGCGAAAGTGTTGGCGAGGTGAACGCCCTGCACCAGCCCCCGCGCCGGATCGGTCGAATCGGCAGTCAGGCCCCACAGCACCTGCAAGCCGCCCACCACGCCTTCAAGCAAGATCAGCCCGAAGGAAAGTGCCGCACCAAAGACCACCGGCCAGCGCCGGAAGGTCTCGGCCCAGCTCAGGTGCCGCAGCGCCAGGAGTGCAGTGAACCAGGCGCCCAGCGCCAGCAGTCCCAGGCCCGCACCGAGCAACACCAGCGGTCCGGAAGTGGTCACTGCCCCGGCCACCAGAAGCCCCGCACAGACCAGCCCCGCGCCGAAGCTAAGGCGTGCGCGGCCAGCCAGCTCTGGGCGGGTCACGGCCTGCCGCAGGGGCGCCGCAAAAGCGAGCGCAAAAAGGGCAATCGCCAGCAGGCCGCTGGCGCCGCTGGTCAGCCGGTGACTGAACTCAATCACCCGCTCGGCGGTGTAGCTCAGCGGCACGACCTGACCGTCACACAGCGGCCAGTGGTCGCCGCAGCCAGCCCCCGCACCCGTGATGCGGACCACTGCGCCCCAGAGGATCACGGCCACGTTATAGACCAGGGCGCCCCAGGCCAGATACATCAGGCTCCGGCCAGCGGGTCCTGCACTTGACCGGTGCGATTCTGCCCGGGTCATTGCCTTGTTCAAGGTCTTTTTCTCCTCTCGTCTCAGGCGCCTTTTGCTGGGGCACGTCTCCCAGGGCACATAGGTACTGCGCTGCGCCGCACTCGGCCAGCGTTCGCTGTGCATTGTAGGGAGGCCGGGGTCAGGCCCGCAGGCCCAATTGTCCCCATTGCGGGGTGGGCAGCAGCTCTGATGCGCCTACGCTGTCACAGGAAAAGGCGCACAACTGTGAGGCGCAGTTGGCTATGCCCTACAGCCGACTGCGGGCCACGGTCAAAAAGCGGGCAGGGCCAGAACCTCCCCTGTGCGGTGAAGTGTTCTGACCCTGTCTGGCCTTCAGACCGATTTACTGACGTTAGCGGGCATTGTCGCTCAGGTGTTCGTCAAAGGTGTGATTCACATAGATCTTGCCATCCGACGCGTGCAGAAAGTAAAGAGCGTCACGCCCATCGTCCATCTTGCGCTGGGCGTTCAGCACCGCCAGCAGTGCTGGTTCGCCGGGGTTATTGATGGGCGTCTTGGGCAGACCCCGGCGGGTGTAGGTGCTCCACTCGTGGTCTTTCTCAAAATCCCCAGCTCCCCGGTCCAACTCCGGCAGGTCTTTGCCTAGACCGTAAGCCACAGTAGGATCGCTTCCCAGGGTCATGCCGTCACGCAAGCGGTTGAGAAACACACCCGCAATGATGGGCATTTCTTCGTTGTTGGCCGCCTCGGCCTGCACCATGCTGGCAAGCGTCACCCAGTCGTACACGCTCAGGCCCTCGGCCCTGGCCTGCGCCACACGCTCAGGGGTGAATTCCTCGTTCATGCGCTCCACCATCTGGATCACGACTTCTTTGGCGCTGGCGCCTTCCTTGAACTCGTAGGTGGCCGGAAACACGAAGCCTTCCAGGTTGGTTTCGGCGTACTCGCTCAGCGAGGGGTCATTCAGCGCTTCTTTGATCTCGGCCGCCTTGAACCCCGACTTCTCGAAAATGGCCGGCAGATCCTTGATCCGGCGGCCTTCGGGGACAGCCACCTTAACCGTAGGAATGCGCGGCGCTGCGGCGAGTGCCTGTGCTACCTCGGCCACAGACATCTGGCCGCTGAGGTCGTACAGGCCCTCTTTGAGGGAGGCGTCTGTGCCGGCGCGGCGCATTTCGTAGCGCAGGGCGTCGGCGCTGCGGACCACCTCATTGTCTTCCAGTTCCTGGGCTACGGCGGCCAGCGTATCTCCAGACTTGACTTCGAGCGTGTACTCTCCGCCGCCAGCCGGGCCCGTCTGCCCGGTCAACAACCACGCAGCCACCCCACCGGCCAGAATCAGCAGCATCAGCAGCGGCATCGCAATCTTGGCCCACAGTGGCAGGCCCCGGTTCTGTCCCAGCCTGGTCATCGCTGGCTCCCTTGGCGAACATTCATTGCCAGCCAGAATAACCGATCTGCCCGGCCTAGAGCAGCCTGCGTCACATTCTGCACGTTGGCTGCACTCAGGCACTGCACAGACCAAAAAGAAACCCGCCTTGCGGCGGGCGGTTCTGCTGGAGCCAGAGGTCGGAATTGAACCGACGACCTACTGATTACGAATCAGTTGCTCTACCCCTGAGCTACACTGGCAGCTGCTGTAAAACTGTGGTGGCAACGGGCGGACTCGAACCGCCGACCCAACGATTTTCAGTCGTTTGCTCTACCAACTGAGCTACATTGCCGAACATGCTCCCCAAATGGGGAGACTCTGGCGGTCCGGACGGGATTTGAACCCGCGACCTTCTGCGTGACAGGCAGATATGCTAACCGCTACACTACCGGACCAGAGAGCCGCCTAAGCAGCGGAGTAAAGGATAGCTGGCCGCCTCCATCCTGTCAACCGGGTCACGGTTCGCGTTCTTCAGGCTGGGCTGGCAGGGTTGGACCAGCTGCTTGTGCTACAGGCAGGAGTATCCTCACCCCTTGCACTGGCGTCAGCTCACCGGCGAGGACCTCACGCCGCCGCTGGGCCAATGCTTCACGGCGGCTCTGGGCAAAGGTGGTCCAGACCGCCTCACGCAGCAATTCATCAAACCAGGCGGCGGTCTGCTGGCGGCGGCGGGCAGCCAGGTTGACCCCGGCGCGGAACTCTGCGACCGCTTCCCAGAACGCCTCTATTCCCTGCCCGGTCAGTGCAGACAGCTGAAGTGCCCGTGGCAGCCACTCGGCGCCGTGCGGGGTCAGCAAGCTGAGGGCCGCCGTCAGCTGCGACTGCGCCCGGTTGGCGGCGCGGGGGTCGGTGTCGGCTTTGTTGACCACCGCTAGGTCGCACAGTTCCATGATGCCGCGCTTGATGCCCTGTAGTTCGTCGCCGGCATTGGGCAGGGTCAGCAGCACGAACAGGTCGGTCATGCCCGCCACCTGGGTTTCGCTCTGGCCGACCCCCACCGTTTCGACCAGCACCACGTCGTAGCCGGCCGCTTCGCACAGGGTCATGGCCTCACGGGTGCGCCGCGCCACGCCGCCCAGGGTGCCGCCCGAAGGACTGGGGCGGATAAAAGCGCCCGGATGCACACTCAGCCCCGGCATCCGGGTTTTATCACCCATGATGGAGCCGCCGGTCCGCACGCTGCTGGGGTCCACCGCCAGCACCGCCACCCGGTGTCCGCGCTCTGCCAGCCACAGCCCCAGCGCCTCAATAAAGGTGCTTTTGCCCACCCCCGGCACCCCGGTCAGCCCGATTCGGACCGCGCCGCCTGCGTGCGGCGCCAGTTCGGTCAGCAGCGCCTGGGCTTGGGCTTCATGGTCAGGGCGCGTGCTCTCAATCAGGGTGATGGCGCGGGCCAGGGCGCGGCGCTGCCCGGCCAGCAGCGGGGCGGCGAGGGGATGGGAGGGCATGGGCCCATGCTAAAGCAGCGTGACCGCCCTTCCCCTTCTGTGGGCAGGCCCCTCCGAACTCCTCTGCCCTATCCTGTAGCCATGTTCCTGACCATTCTGGTTCTCGATTCCGTCGGTGTGGGCGCCCTGCCGGACGCCGCCAGCTTCGGCGACCCGCAGCGGGGCAGCGACGCCGGTTCATTTACCCTCAACCACACGCTGGCAGCGGCGCCCGCGCATTTGCCCCACCTGGCCCGCCTTGGCATCGGCGCTCTTCCTGGCGTGAAGCGCAGCCCCGCGACCATTCCTGACGTGGGCGACGCACGCGGCGCCTTTGGACGTATGGAGGAGGTCAGCCCCGGCAAGGATTCTTCCACCGGCCACTGGGAATTTATGGGGATTCAGCTTGAGCACGCTTTTCAGGTGTACCCACAGGGCTTTCCGCCTGAAGTGATGGACCGCTTTGACGCCGCCACCGGGCGCGGGCACCTGTGCAACCGGCCCTACTCCGGCACCGAAGTGCTGAGCGACTACGGCGAAGAGCATCTGCGTACCGGCCAGCCCATCGTGTACACCAGCGCCGACAGTGTCTTTCAGGTGGCCGCGCATGTAGACGCAGTGCCGCTGGACACGCTGTATGCCTGGTGCGAGGCGGCCCGCGAAATTCTGCAGGGTGAACATGCTGTGGCCCGCGTAATTGCCCGGCCTTTTACCGGCGAGGTGGGCGCGTTTGAGCGGCTGAACGACCAGCGCAAAGACTACTCGCTGGTTCCGCCCCGCACCGTGCTGGACGCCCTCAAGGACGCGGGCAAGGCCGTGGTGGGCATCGGCAAGATTCCCGATCTGTACGCCGGCCAGGGCTTTACCGAAACCCACCACACCGACGACAACGCCGACGGCATCCGCCAGACGCTGGAGCGGATGCACCGGGCCGCCGCTGAGGGACTGGACGGGCTGATCTTCACCAACCTGGTGGATTTTGACTCCAAATACGGCCACCGGCGCGACCCCCAGGGCTACTCGGCGGCGCTGAAGGCTTTTGATGACGCGCTGCCGCAGTTCCTGGCGGCGGTGCCTGAGGGCGGCGCCCTGCTGATCATCTCGGATCACGGCAACGACCCCACCTGGTACGGCAGCGACCACACCCGCGAGCACGGCCTGCTGCTGGGCTACCACCCCGGCATGCAGGGCCTGACCGACCTGGGCACCCGGCAGACCTTTGCCGATGTGGGCGCCACCGCCGCCGAGGCGCTGGGCGCCGCGTGGGACGGCCCCGGCCAGAGCTTCTGGGCGCAGCTGCGTGGCTGAGGCGGGCAGTGGGAGAAGCGGCCCGCCCAGCCTGTTTGACCTAAGCGGTGGCCTACCCCGCTGGGCACGCGAGGGCGAGAGCTTCGAGCTGGCTCTCAGTCTGGGCGGTGAGTGGGCGGGGGCGCAGCACTGGACCATCCGCCCGGAGCGCGGCGCGGTGGTGGCGCGGGTGGAGACCGAATTTGGCGGGGTGTTGCCACACCTGCGAGTTCATCAGACCAGCCGGCTGCATCCGCGCACGCTGGCGCTGCTGGCCTACGCCGAGGGTGAAGGCAGCCGCACCAGCCTGGAACTGAGCCTGGATGACCGGGCCGGTGAGGTGCGGCTGCGCCAGCGCGGCGAGGAGACGGACGCGCCCCTGGTGACCGACTATCTTGACCCGGTCTCGCTGCTGCTGTGGGTCCGCGAGTGGTCAGCGGCCCCCGGCGAACAGCAGGTGGTGCGGCTGACCGGCAGCGGCGTGCATGTGCAGCGCCTGCCGAACGAACAGGTGGCCGGAGCGGACGCCGAAGTCTTTGTGCTGCGGCCCGGCGGCGCGGGCGTGTGGCGCTCTGCGGCGCAGCCGCACACGTTTTTGCGCCTGACCCAGCCCACACCGTTCGGGACCGTGGACGCCCAGCCAGCCGAACTGTGGAGTGGCCGGGCCGGAGCGCCTTCAGGCCCGGCGAGCGGCCGGGTGCGGCGGCGGGTGGGCTGAGACAGTAAGGGGCAGGGACCGCCGCGAGTCTCCCCGGCCCAACTGCTGCCCCAACCGGTCATGGCTTCAGCTGGAATGGGACAACTTTTCGCCCCAGAAGTTGGCCCGCAGGGCACGGCCATAAGAGTGCGCTTGAGCAAAGCCCAGGCTTATGGCCGCCCATCCTGCGCCAGGGACTCCCCGCCCTTACCGCCCGTTCAGCGGCCCCGCTATAGTGCCCGGTGATGCTTCCCGACGCTGCCCTCATCAACCAAGCCGCCGTCTTTACCATCGTCCTGAGCGGCATAGCGCTGCTGGCAGGCGTGTACTTCATTCGCTCGGGCAACCGCGAAAGCCACATGCGCGCCATGCTGAGCGCCAGCGCTCTGGCGACGCTGTTTCTGGTGCTGTACCTGACCCGGCTGGCCCTGGGCTACGAAAAAGCCTACGCCGGCCCTGAGCAGTGGCGGCTCGCCTATTACGCTCTGCTGATCAGCCATATCGTACTGGCTACAGCCAACCTGCCGCTGGCCGTGATTCCGCTGGGCTACGCCTACAAGGGCCTCAAGGCCGCCGGCACTCTGGCGAATGTGGACCACAACCCGGTGGCCCGCGCCGCCTTTGACGCACACCGCAAATGGGTGCGCTGGACGGTGCCGGTGTGGCTGTACGTGGCCGTGACCGGCTGGATCATCTATGTGATTCTGGGCCGCTGGGGTCAGGTGATGCCCCACTAGAGGCCCATCCGCCCCAGTGCAACCCACTCCCTGCCCGCGTGAGGCGACGGCGGCCAGTGCAGCGCCTCTCATGTGGGCCCTGGTAAACTGCGGGGCGTGACCGCTCCCGCTGCCCCACAGCCCACATTTGCCTCCTCTGCCCCGGCGGCCAGCCGCCCACCCTTGGTCGCCACTGGGCTGAAAAAAGGGTATGGACGGCGCGAAGTGGTGCGCGGCGTGGACCTGAACGTGAATCCGGGCGAAATCGTGGCGCTGTTTGGCCCCAACGGCGCGGGCAAGACCACCACCTTTTATATGATCGTGGGCTTTGTGCGTGCCGGAGAGGGGCGCATCACCCTGGGCCAGCGCGACGTGACGGCGCTGCCGATGCACCAGCGGGCGCAGCTGGGCCTGGGCTACCTGCCGCAGGAACCCAGCGCTTTTCGCCGGCTGTCGGCCCGCGACAACCTGCTGGCGATTCTGGAATACCAGAAGCTGCCCCGCGCCGAGCAGGAGCGCCGCGCCGACGCCCTGCTGGAAGAATTCGGCCTCAGCCACCTGGCGAACTCCTACGCTTACCAGCTTTCAGGCGGCGAGCGGCGGCGTCTGGAACTGGCCCGCGCCCTGACCACCGACCCCGACTACCTGCTGCTGGACGAGCCCTTTACCGGCGTGGACCCCAAAAGCATCCGCGAAATCCAGCGCCTGATCCGCGAACTGCGCGACCGCCGGGGCATCGGCGTCTTTATCACCGACCATAACGTGCGCGAAACCATCGCCCTGACCGACCGGGTATACCTGATGTTCGATGGGCAGGTCACCTTCCAGGGCACGCCGGCCGAGTTTGCGGCCAACCCGGAGGTGCGGGCGCACTATCTGGGCGAAGATTTCGAGCTGTAGGCCACCTTCCTCGCCTTCCCTCAGCCCTGCCAAGAGCAGCGGGAGCCGCAAAGGTGGCGGCATAGACGCCCTTTTCCGGTAAATCCTCTAGACTCCAGGGCGTGCTGTGGCTTTTTTTGGGATTCGTGGTCCTGCTTGCGGGCGTGGTGGCCTATGCCGCCGACGTGATTGCCCGTAAAGTAGGCCGCCGGCATCTGCGGATGTTCGGCCTGCGGCCCAAGGACACAGCGCTGCTGGTCGCGGTGCTGTCGGGGATGGGCATCAGCCTCGCCAGCTTGGGGGCGTTTGGTCTGCTGAACCGCGACGCGATTGCCACCATTCAGCAGGCCCAGCAGCTGCGCCCCGAGCTGGAGCGCCTGCGCGCCGAGATTGAGCAGGTGGGCGGTGAGCTGACGCGCACTGAGGCGGGCCTGAAAACCGCGCAGCAGGAACGCGACCAGGCCCAGCAGGCAGCCCAGGCCCTGGAGAGCGAGTACCAGCAGGCCCGCAGCGAACTGGGCGCGGCCCAGCTGGAACTGCGTCAGGCCCAGCAGGCCGGGCAGACGCTGGAAACCCGCGCCGCCGCCCTGGAAGAGCGGGTCGCCTCCTTACAGGCCCGCCGCAATGACCTGGAAACCCAGGCCCAGCAGGCCCGCACGCAGCTGCGGGGCAGCCAGCAGGAACTGGGCCGCAGCCGGGCGCGGGCGCAGGCCCTGGACGCCGAGGTGGCGCAGCTGGATAGGCAACTGGGCATCCTGGAGACGCAGGCTGGGCAGGCGCGTGCCCAGGCCGACGCCGCCGCGCAGCGCAGCCGCGCCGCCGAAAGCCGGGCGCAGGGTGCAGGGCGCCGCGCCCGCGAGCTGCAGGCCAGAGCGGAGGCGGCGGCGTCACGGGCCACCGCGCTCGAAACGCAGGTGGCCGCCCTGGAACGCACCCGCCAGGGGCTGGAAAGCCAGCGCCAGCAGGCTGTGGCCCAGCGCGACCGGGCCCTAGCCGAGCGCGGCGGCGCCGTAAGCGAGAGGGAGAGCGCCGTGGCCGCAAGGAACAGTGCGCTCACCGACAGAAACAGGGCCGTCACTGAAAGAGACAGCGCTGTGGGTGAGCGGAACGCTGCCGTGGCCGAACGCGACAGCGCCGTGCAGGGCCGCGACGCCGCGCTGGCTGCCCAGGCCAGGGCCGAAGCCCAGCGCCAGGCCACCGAAACCGAGCGCGACACCCTGGCCCAGGAGCGCGATGACCTGCGCCGCGAACGGGACACACTCAGCACCGAGCGCGGCGAGCTGATCGCCCAGCGCGGCGAGTTGCAGGCCGAGCGCGACAGCCTGCGCGCCGAACGTGACCAAGCCGCCCAGGAGCTGACCGCCGTGCGCCGCGACGTGGAGCAACTTCAGGGGCTGCAACGCGAGCTGCTGGACCAGCAAACCGAACTGGTGGCCGCCAACGCCGAGCTGGCCTCCGATCTGGTCAGCACCCGCACCAGCCTGGGCCAGTTGCAAGACGACTATTCTTCCACCCGCACCGAGCTGAGCGCTTCGCTGAACAGTGACCTTGCCTACACCAAAAACGAAGTGGTGTACTCCGGGGTGATCCGCACGCCCGCCGAGCTGGACGCTTTCCTCAGCAGCGCCTCACAGGCGGCGCTGGCCCGTGGCGGCAGCGGCACCGACCTGCCAGCCGGCTCACGCGCAGGGCTGGAAAGTTCGGTGGGGTCGTTCAGTGCTGGCAGCTTCGTGCAGTGCCGCGCCGCCGCCAATGTCCCCGAAGGCTTTGAAGTGAACCTCAGCTGCGAGGCCCGGCCCAACCGGGTGATTTTTGTGGCTGGCGCCGCTGTGGCCGAAGGCCCGGTGCAGCTGGGCGGTGACGCCGCTGGCCTTCAGCAACAGGTAGAAACCCTGTCTGAGCAGGCGCGCCAGACCCTGCTGGCACGCGGTCTGACCGAAAGCAACCTGGTCGGCAGTGCCCTGCCGGTCAGCGAAATGGTAGAGCTGCTGGCCGAGCTGGTTTCACTCTCGGAAAAGCAGCCTGGGAGCCGCGTGACCGTGCGCCTCAGCGCCCGCAGCGATATCCGGCTGGACTCGCCTGTCAGCCTGCGTGCTGAGGTGAGGCCATAGGAAGCAGGGAGCCAGTAAATAGGCCGCCGGACAAGCCACGGCCCAGGCCAGCCAGAGGGAAAAGAACGCAGGCCGCGTCGCCGACTCTCCCACTTGATCACCAGTCTCCTCTGTCCCCTGGTCCCCCCGGCACCTGCTGGGATCAGTT
>JAUNHF010000001.1:0-2789 GCA_030524065.1 Deinococcus sp. | reverse complement strand
TTGATCACCAGTCTCCTCTGTCCCCTGGTCCCCCCGGCACCTGCTGGGATCAGTTGCGGTTGCCGCTCGGCCACCTCAGCATCAATGCCACTCAGGGCCATTTGCTTGAGCTTCTGAGTACCGTAGACGGTCAGGCCGGAAAACAGGAAAAAAGGGCCCAGCTCACTCGGGTCACGCTGGGTCGGGTAGGCGAGTTGCCATCCACAAGTCAGTGCGGTTTAGGAAGGTGCGCGGACCAACTTGGGGCGGCTCTGGGCAGGGGCGTAAATGGTCATGGGGCGGCTGGTCGGCCTGTACAAAGTAGCCGGCCCGCGCAACACGGGGGTCAGGAGAGCTGCGCCAAGATATAGGTGGCCCTGCGCGCCAAAGCCCCACCCAGGCAAGCGCCGGAGCGGGGCTTTGGCGCTTGGTGGGATCACTCCACCGTCACCGACTTGGCGAGGTTGCGGGGCTTGTCCACATCCTTACCCAGGGTATCGGCGGTGTAGTAGGCCAGCAGCTGCATGGGCACCGCGTTGACGATGGGGCTGATCATCTCGTCACAGCGGGGCACATAAAGCACGTCCTCGCCGTGCTGCACGTTTTCGGTGTCGCCGTCGCTGAGAATCAGAATCACGCGGCCGCCACGGGCACGCACTTCCTGCACATTGCTGATGGTCTTTTCCAACAGGCGCGATTCGGTCGCCACCACCACCACCGGCAAGTGCTCGTCAATCAGGGCAATGGGGCCGTGCTTCATCTCGCCGGCTGCGTAGGCTTCGGCGTGGATGTAGCTGATTTCCTTGAGCTTCAGGGCTCCTTCGTAGGCGGTGGGGTTGTTCACGCCGCGCCCCAGGAACAGGTAGTCACGGGCCTGGTGGTACTTCTGGGCCACCTCGCGCACGCGGGCCAAGCGCTCTTCGCTCAGGGCCTCGGAGATCAGGTGGGGTAGGGCGTGAGCCTCGTGCACCAGCCGGGCCACTTCTTCCTTGCTCAGCGTGCCGCGCTTCTCGGCCAGCCACAGGGCCAGCAGCAAAAAGGCGCTCACCATGCTGGTGTAGGCCTTGGTGCTCGCCACGCCGATCTCGGGGCCAGCGTGGACATACAGGGTGTGGTCCAGCTCACGGGTCATGGAACTGCCCTTGGCGTTGATGACGCCCAGGGTCTGCGCCCCGCCGCGCATCGCCTCGCGCATGCCTTCCAGGGTGTCAATGGTCTCGCCCGACTGGCTTACCGCAATCGCCAGCGTCCGGTCCGTGACCACCGGCTCGCGGTAGCGGTACTCGCTCGCCACGTCCAGCTCCACCGGCACGCGGGCCAGCTGCTCCAGCAGGTATTTGCCGACCATGCCGGCGTAGTAGGCCGTGCCGCAGGCCACGATATGAATGCGGTCAAAGGAGTTCGGGTCCAGCGCAATGTCCAGCT
The DNA here is from genome assembly GCA_030524065.1 of Deinococcus sp. Taxonomy (GTDB): domain Bacteria; phylum Deinococcota; class Deinococci; order Deinococcales; family Deinococcaceae; genus Deinococcus. The sequence continues at coordinate 1,385 of JAUNHF010000001.1, read as the reverse complement.
CCACACTGCCCTGGTCATCTTGCAAGCGGCCCAGCAGGGTGTTGCTCAGGGCCTGCGGCTGCTCGAAGATTTCCTTTTGCATGTAGCTGTCGTAGCCACCTTTTTCAGCCGCTTCGGCGTCCCACTCGATGGTTTCCACTTCGCGCTCAAGCGGGTTGCCCTGCATGTCGGTGATGCGGTAGCCGTCGTCACTGAGAATCACCATGTCGCCGTCTTGGATAAACACCATCTGGCGGGTGTAGTTCAGCAGCGCAGGCACGTCGGAGGCCAGGAACATCTCGCCTTCGCCCACGCCCATCACCAGCGGGCTGACGGTGCGGGCAGCCACGATCTGGCGGTGGTCCTTGTGGGTGACCACCAGGGCGTAAGCGCCGCGCACCTTGGCGAGAGCGGCGCGCACGGCTTCTTCCAGGTTACCCGCATAGGCTTCCTCGATCAGGTGGACCACCACTTCCGAGTCAGTGTCGGAGCGGAACTGGTGGCCGCGCTCCAGCAGACCCTCTTTCAGCTCCAGATAGTTCTCGATGATGCCGTTGTGCACCAGCACGATGTCACCGCTTTCGGTGGCGTGCGGGTGGCTGTTGGTGTCGTTGGGTGGGCCGTGGGTGGCCCAGCGGGTGTGCCCGATGCCAAATGTTCCGCTCAGCGGGCTGTGTTCCAAGTCACCCGCGAGGTTGGCCAGCTTGCCAGCCTTCTTGCGCATGGCGATGCAAGCACCGTCGCCCACGGCGACGCCAGCGCTGTCATAGCCGCGGTATTCCAGTTTGCTCAGGCCCGAGATCAGGATGTCCTGGGCGTTCTTGGGTCCGATATATCCAACAATTCCACACATGGTTTGCTCCTCCGGCGGCCTCCGGGGCCGCCTGGACGTTCCCAGCCAGAAACCGGAAAAAAGGGGGGGATGATGTGCTGTCCATCTATCGTACTCCAGCAAACAAAATGCTTGCAGGAGGGTCACTGCGCTAGCCTTATGCTTCAGTCGCCTGAAGGGTTGTCGCCGCGCTTGCTCCTGGGCCGTGCCTTAGGGGGCAATGCCGTGGGAGCCGGGTCGGTGGGTGCTGCCACCGGAAGGCATCCGCAGAAACTCGCTCACCTTCACCTCGTCTTCTGGGCCCCGGCCTACTTTGCCGGGGCCCAGACCTTGCGCTTCCCGTTGGTGTGAAACTCAGAGAAATGAAACCAAGAAAACACTGTCTCGCTCATTTCGCGGCGCAGCATAGCACGCCTGCGCGGGCAGACGCGGCCCGGGCAGGGCAGGGCAGCCAGCGCTGGGGCAGTCAGAGGGGTGCAAACCGCAGTTCTCAAAATCACATGGGCTAGCATGAGAGCCGGAGAGTGTCTGATGCCCACCTATACCTACAAAAACCTGGAAACCGGCGAACTGT
>JAUNHF010000147.1 GCA_030524065.1 Deinococcus sp. | reverse complement strand
TAGGGGACGAAGTGGAGCGGTCGGGGGCCGGGGGCAAAAGTGTCCTGCGCTTTTCCAGCTTAGTGGTCCGGGCTGAGGGGTCTTTGCCACGCCGTGAAGTCCCCGTGCCAGCCAACCTTCTCCCGCTTGGTGGCGGCAGGGCAGCGCCTCAGCCCAGAGCTGGCCGCAGTATGCCGATTTGCTGACACATTGTCAAATGACGTTTTGTTAGACAGGTGCTAGACTGCCCGCATGCCTTCGCCTGACTCCCACGCCGCCCCCAGTTCCTCTGGCTCTCCCCTGCCCCGGCGGCTGAGTGCCGAAGACCGCCGCAGCCAGATTCTGGACATGGCCGCCGAACTGTTTATCCAGCGCGGCTTCGAGAGCGTGGGCATGGCCGACCTGGCCCAGGCGCTGCGGATTTCGCGGCCCACCATCTACACTTATTTCGCCTCCACCGAGGACATGCTGGACGCCCTGCTGGAAGCGCGGCTAGAAGGGCTGCCAGAGCGGCTGCACCCTTATCTTCACAGCCACGAACACCCGGCGGCCGCGTTCGACCGCCTGTTTTTGGCCCTGCTGGAAGAACGCGACTTGCTGATGCTGCTTCACTCGGGCGGCGGGCCGCTGTTTCGCCAAAAGCGCCGCGCCTTTTTCCGGGCGCTCGAAGGCCGGCTGCAACTGGCCGAATTGCCCCGCGCTCAGCGCAGCGGACAGGCAGCCCAGCAGCTGATTTTCCTGATGATTCACCTGCTGAGCAGCGCCGCCTACGCCCAGCTGACCGAGGAACCCTTCAAGGCTGGGACACTGGCCGCCACGCTGAATACCTTTGCCAACGGCGGCATGCAGGCGCTGGCTGAGGAAGCGGGCAGCTGAGGCCCACACCGCGCCCCTTCCCAAAGGGCAAAAGCCCAAAAAAGAAGAGCCGCCGCTGGGCAGGCTCCTCGGCTGAGCCTCATCCGGCTCATGTCATCTGGCTCGCCTCATCTGATACGGCTCAGACGAAAGCGCTCAGGCCGGTCACGGCACGGCCGACCACCAGGGTATTGATTTCGTTGGTGCCTTCATAGGAGTAGATCGCTTCGGTGTCGGCAAAGTGCTTGGCCACGCCGTGTTCCAGCAGGATGCCGTTGCCGCCAAAGACCTCGCGGGCGCGGGCGACCACCTCGCGGCAGCGGGCAGCGGTGTGGACTTTGGCAAGTGCGGCGTGGGCGTCGTCCATGCGGCCTTCGTCGGCCAGGTGCGACAGCCGGGTCACCATGCCCAGCATGGCGGTCACGTCGGCCAGCATCAGAACCAAGTGGTTTTGGACCAGCTGAAACTCACCGATGCGTTTGCCAAACTGCTTGCGCTGCTGCGCGTAAGCCAGCGCCAGCTCGTAGGCCCCCATCGCGCAGCCCACGCCCTGCCACGCCACCCCGGCGCGGGTCAATTTCAGCACGTCCGACACGGTGTCCCAGCCCTGCACAGCTTGCAGGCGGTACTCGTCGGCCACCCGGCAGTCCCGGAGGGTGATGTGCCCATTTTCCACCATCCGCAGCGCGATTTTGCCCTGAATCTTCTCGACGCTGTAGCCGGGCGTGCCCGCTTCTACCACGAAACCGCGCACCTCGGACGTTTCTTCGTCGCGCGCCCAGATCACGGTAAAGTCGGAGAAAGTAGAGTTGCCGATCCACTTTTTCTCACCGTTCAGCACCCAGCCGTCCCCGTCGCGGCGGCAGGTGGTCCGCATTCCTTCACTCACCTGTGAGCCGCCCTCAGGCTCGGTCAGACCGAACGCCCCGATGCGGCGCATGTCCAGCATGTCCGGCAGCCAGCGCTTTTTCTGCTCCTCGCTGCCGCCCAGCGCGATGGACGCAAAGGCCAGACCACCGTGCACCCCAAAAAAGACGGCGGTGGATACGTCCACCCGGCAGGCTTCGAGCGTAATGACGCCTTCCATAATGGTGGCGTCGGGGCGGCGCGTGCCGTCCTCGTTCCAGATGGCGCGCAGCAGGTCCAGCTCGCGCATCTTGCCGATCAGGTCGCGGGGGAACTCGTCACGGCTCCAGTGCTCGTTCATGATCGGCATCACCTCGGCGCGCATAAAGGCGTTCACCCGGCCCGCCACCTCCACCTGTGTGTCGGTAAGGGTGTCCAGGTAGTCGTAAAAGTCGCCGTCGGCGGCGGGCAGCTCGCGCTTGCGGCCACTGCCGCCCACTCCGAGCGCACGGCTCAGCTGGCGCAGCTGCTTGTCGTTCATGTTGCTGGCCGCGTTCAGAATCCCGGCCAGGTCCACTTTGCCGGCCAGCGCCCCCAGCTTGCCCAAGTCAATCTGGGCCATCAGATCATTCAGATCAGGCGTATTTTTTTCCATACTGCGTTATAGGCGAACCCCCGGCGCCGCAGTGTGGCCGCGCTGGGAGTTAGGGTTTAGAACTTGTTTACAAAATGTCAGCAGAGGGTTAGCGCTGGCGAGTTCAGCGGCGGCGCCGTGCCGAGCGGAGTGGGTTCAGACTGGCCGGACAAGCCGGTTCAGCCGGCAGCTGCTTGGCGGAGCGGTAGCCGACCAAGCTAGGATAGTCAAGTAAGTGTCCCGCCTGCGCAGGCGCCGGGGCCACCTCACCGCCCACCCACCCGTTCAAGAGGCCGCTCCCGCCATGCTCATCACGCTCCTGTTCAATTTCACACTGCTGATCACGCTGACTTATCTGTTCAGCTTGAGCCTGCGCACCTGGCCGCTGCGGCGAGACGCGGCTTTTCAGCTCCAGACGGTGCTGGCAGCGGGGGCGATATCGCTGATGCTGCTGCTTCAACCGGCCGAGGTGGCGCCCGGCATCATTATTGACATGCGGCCAGTGCCACTTGTTTTTCTGGCGCTGATCTACGGCGGGCCTGCTGCCCTCGCCGCCAGCGTCCCCATGCTGATCTACCGCTTTTCGCTGGGTGGGCCAGGCGTACTTCCCGCTGTCCTCAGTGTCTCGCTGATTCTGCTGGTGACCATGGCCCTGCGGCCGTACCTTCATTCCGAGCGGCTGTCCTGGCCGCGCCGCGCCCTGCTGGTGCTGCTGGCCTTCTCGCCCAACGGCCTTCCGCTGCTGCTGCTGCCCAACGGAGCCCAGCTGTTGCAGCAGCTGTATGTCCCGCTGCTGGTGCTCAATGCGGCCGGCTTCCTGATTGCCGTGATGATTCTGCGCGACCGCACCAAACTGCTTGAGCTGAATGCTCTGTTCCAGCGCCAAGCACGCCAGGACGCCCTTTCGGGCCTGTTCAACCGCCGGCAGTTCGAGTTGGACCTGCCCAGCTTGCATCCCGGCGACCTGGTCCTGATGGTGGACATTGACCATTTCAAGCGGGTCAACGACACCTATGGGCACGCGGTGGGCGACCAGGTCATTACGGCCATGGGTCAGGTGCTGCGCAGCAGCCTGCGGGGTTCAGACGCGGCCTACCGCTACGGCGGTGAGGAATTCGTCCTGATTATTCTTGATCCCCAGCCCGGCACTCCGGAGATGATCGCCGAGCGCATCCGGTCGCATATTGAGCGCACACCGCTCAAGGTCCCGGCTGAGGACGGCCAGCCGGCCCTGACCGTGCACCTTACTGCCTCACTGGGTGGGGCGCGCCATGCCCCCGGCACCGCTCCCCAGCACACCCTCGCGCTGGCCGATCAGGCGCTGTATCAGGCCAAGCAAGAAGGGCGCAACCGCTGGGTGTTGCACCCAGAGCCGCTACGCAGTTCCTGAACCGGGGGCAGAGCGGTAAAGCAAAGCGGCCCCGCCGGAGCGGAGCGCGCCCCCGAAGAAGAACCCGCTGTCAGACCCCTTCCACCTCCTGCGCGCCTGGGGTCAGGCCGCCCACGCTGAAGGCTTCGCGGGGCTGGGCGTATTCGGTGTCCATCTGCGCCAGTTGCAACTTGCCGGACACGTCGTCGTTCACGCCGTGCCAGTAGGTGTAGGAGTCCAGCACCCACACGCCGCTTTCGCGGGTGCCGTTGCCGCTGCCCTTGGTGCCGCCAAAGGGCATGTGGGCTTCGGCGCCGGTGGTGGAGTTGTTAATAGAAGTCATGCCCGCTTCGATTTCTTCCTGAAAGCGGTTCGCCCAGGTGCGGTCATTGGTGTAAATCGCGCTGGACAGGCCGTAATCTACCGCGTTGGCGGCGGCCATCGCTTCGTCAAAGCCGTCCACCCTGACCAGGTTCACGGTGGGGCCAAACACCTCGTTCTGAAACAGTTGCATGCCTGGCCGCACGCCTTCCCAGAGGGTCGGCCAGCCGTAAAAAGCCGCTTCCGGGTCGCCCTGAAAGCCTCCGGGCTTGTTTTCGGGGGTGATGCGGCCCTTCCCGTACAGCAGCGTGGCGCCGTCTTCCTCGCCCCAGGCGTAGTGGGCTTCCCAGGACCGGAAAAAGCGCTCGTTGATAAACGGGCCGTACAGCACATCATCATGCTCTACCGGGTTCCCGATGCGGATGTTCTGCATGGCGGCCAGCAGCTTTTCCTTGAACTCGTCGTACACGGGCGCGTCCACAATCACGTTGCCGGCGCTGGTGCAGCGCTGCCCGCCGGTGCCGTAGGCCGCCCACAGCGCCCCCTGCACGGCGTTGTCAATATCGGCGTCGCGCATCACAACCAGCGGGTTTTTGCCGCCCAGTTCCAGGGTGGGGTGGGTCAGGTTGCGCCCGGCCACCTCGCCAATCCAGCGGCCCACTTCGGTGGAGCCGGTAAAAGCGATTTTCTGAACCAGCTTTTCGTCCAGCATCTCTACCAGGAACTGCCCCGCCGCGTCCTTACCGCCGCCGAACACCACGTTCAGCACGCCGTCCGGCACACCGGCTTCCTCCAGCAATTTGGCAAAGGCGTAAGAGGTCAGCGGCGCGTCCTCGCTGGGCTTCCAGACCACCGTGTTGCCGGTCAGCAGGGCCGGGATGATTTTCCAGCTGGGCACCGCCACCGGAAAGTTGCCCGCCGTGACCATGCCCACCACTCCCAGCGGGCGGCGGTAGGTTTTCAGTTCTTTGTTGGGCATCTCGCTAGGCACGGTCTGGCCGTACAGCCGCCGACCTTCCGACTGAAAAAAGGCGCAGGTGTCCACCGCTTCCTGCACGTCGCCGCGCGCTTCTTTCAGCGTCTTGCCCATCTCGCGGCTGAGCAGGCGGCTCAGCGTCTCTTTTTCGCGGGCAATGGCGCGGCCAATGTTACCGATAATCTCACCGCGTACGGGAGCGGGTGTGGCC
>JAUNHF010000146.1 GCA_030524065.1 Deinococcus sp. | reverse complement strand
GGCAGACCTTGAGTGTACCGACCTACGTGCCTATCGACACGGACGGCCAAATGGCGACAGTGGGGAACACTCCCTTCCGTCAGGTCAAATATTTCGACGGCAGCGACGCGAGCGAGCGTGCCGCCGACTTGCAGCTCAGCACCGCTTACCGCGTCAATACGGCCACCGGTGCCAACGAAATCGATCCCGGCGCGACCCCGCTGGTACAAGGCCTCGATACCCGCGGCCTCAATGTGACCGTGCCTGCAGGCACCACGGTCACCCGCATCTTCCGAGAAGGCTGGCAAGGCGGCGCACTCGCGGCGGGCGCGACCCAGGTCGTAACCTTCGCGGCCCGCGTGCCGATGGCCACCGACGCCAGACAAGACCCCTTCCAGTTCAGCCTGCTCTTCGCCGTGACGGACAACCCGGCCCCGCTGCCCAAGGACCAGGTGCCCCCTACGGTGACCCTGACAGCGGACCCGGTGACCCTCACGGCAGCTGGCCCGGTTATCTTCCGGGCCGATGCCAAAGACGACGTGGCCGTTCAGGACGTCAAGTTCTACGAAGGCGAAACGCTGCTCGGCACGGACGATGCGGCCCCCTACGAGTGGACACAAAACTACGCGGCTGCGGACAACGGCGCCCATACCATTCGCGCGGTGGCGACCGATACCAGCGGCAATACGACTGAAGCACAGACCAAGCTCACCGTCGACATCCGCTCCCTGTCTAAGGGCAGTCTCTCGGCCAATCTGGTTCGCTCGAACCGTGGTGAACCCGTGACCGGCTCGGCGGTGACGCTCTACGCGGCGGGAAGCCGCACCGAGATCGTCGCCACTGGGCAGACCGATGCCACGGGTCGCGTCTCTTTCAGTGACTTGCCCGAAGGCACCTACGACCTCGTGTTCCGTAAACCGGGTGCTGCAGGCTCCGAGCTGATCGGTGCCGTGGTCCGTCCGGGACTGAACCCCCAGTACAAGGTGGCGCAGTTCGACGCCCAGAACCCGACGGCGGCCACCAACGTGCCGAAGCTGGCGCTGCTCACGCCCACCGAACTCGCGGCGGACGGCACGGCCAAGGACTGGAAGACTCTGACACCCGGCACCGTCATGAATGACAAGGTGCAGTTGCGCGCCTACACGACGGCGGAAAACCCCAGCCCCTTGCAACTAAAGTACCTGCTCTTCTCGCTGGTCACGTTCGACCCGTCCTCCGGGCAGATGATGGAACTGCGCAACGCGCTGACCTCCATTGATGCGGGCAAGGTCACGCCGGGGATGGACAGCCAGGACAGCGGGCAGATCACGCTCGACCCTGCGGGTCTGAGTGGTGACATCTACGTTCAGGTTTCCAGTCTCGACTTCAACAACAACCGCTCGGCCTACCTGATGCCGGTGCGTCTGCAGCGCAGCGCGGCCCCGGGCACAGTGACGGCTCCCACGGGCGTCAAGGCGGTCGGCTACACCCTCGGCGAGCGGATCAACTACATCTACCGCACGCCTGGACCGGAAACCCTGGATGCTCAGAGCGTCCGTCCTGATTCCAACAGCTGGGTGACGGTGTCCTGGGACATGCCCGCAAGCACCGAGGGCCTGACCGGGTTCCGAGTGCTGCGCGCCACCGAAAAGGGTGGCCCCTACACTGAAGTCGCCTTCGCAGGCGCGGCGCAGTGCTCCACGTCCACCAAGCGCTGCACCACCAACGACAACACTGCCACGCTGGAGATCGGCCAGGACTACTACTACCGCGTCAAGGCCATCGGCGCGACCGAAGAAACGAGCGCGGTGCCCGAGCTGCCGAGCACCCGCCTCCTGCCACCTTTCGCGCCCCAACTCCTGAGCCCCGGTCCCGAGCAGACCGGCGTGGACCTGTTGCCGCTCTACACTTTCAAGACGAACGCCTTCCAAGGTGGTGCGACCGGGCTGCGGGTGGACCTGCGCGTGAGCGACTCGTTTACCGCCGTGGGCAACTTCGACGCGCCTCCCTTACAGCTGATCGGGCAAAACGGCAGCTACCGGGTGACGGGCATCGGCAGCGACACCCGTGACTACGGCAAGTGGGTGAGCTATGACCCCGCCTCGGACACCATGAAAGTGCCGCACGACCTGACCCGCGTCCGCTCGGGCCTGACGCCCACGTCGCTGCAAGCCAACCGCCGCTACAGCTGGCTGCTGCACAAGGCGTTCGCCTACCGCCTGCAAGACCCCACTCAGCCCGAGTCGGCGACCAACCCGGTCGTGGCCTACGCGGTCTACAGCGACCCGGAGACCACCAAGATCGTGCCCGGCGGCGTGACTCAGAGCGTCAGCACCATCCACCATTTCATGACCCGGCCCTGAGCAGGGAGGAGTGCCCACGATGAAAAGAGTTTCCCTTGCCGCCCTCGGCCTCACGGCCCTGCTCGCGGCCTGCCAGCAACAGCCCGTTTCCACCTTGCCCAGCACCACGCCGCCCTCTTCGTCTGCACCTGTGCTCACGGGTCAGCAGCCCACACCCGACATCAATGCTGCCCACGTCGTCACCGACCCCAAGACGGGCAGCCGTTACGTCACTGACCAGCTCGTCGTCAGCCTGGGCGGAGCTTCGGCGCAGAGTGTTGCCCACAAACTCGGCGCGACCATCATTGACCGCATTCCGCAGCTGGACGTGGTGGTGCTGCATCTACCCGAGCGAAATGCCCTGGAAGCTGCCCGCGTGCTGAGCGAAGAAGGCAGGGTCAATTTCGCCGCGCCCCAGCAGCTCTGGGAAATGGAAAAGTACACTAAGGGCACCTCGGGCACGGCGCTCAGGCCCCTCGCCGTCAACCAGATTTTCGACGAGCTCCCGCAGTACGCGCTCGACAGTGAGCACCTGAACGCCAAGGCCGCCTGGGACGCGGGCCTGACCGGCGCGGGCGTGACGGTCGGCGTGATTGACGACCCGGTGGACGTGTCGCACCCCGACCTGCGGCCCAACTGGGCGGGCAAAGCCTACGACCCCAAGGCCGACAAGACTTATACGACGGTGCAGAGCTGGATCGACGCCATCGACGCCTTCGGCAGCACCCCGCAACCCGTGGACCAGCAGGTGGACGAGAGCATCGAGCACGGAACGGCCGTGGTTTCCACCATTGCCGCGGCCCGTGACAGCAAAGGCATCGTGGGTGTGGCGCCGGACGCCAAGTATCTCACGGCCGCCATGTTCCAGCCCGGCAGCGTGGGCAGCGCCGGGATTGCCAAGGCCGTGCTGTGGATGGTGGACAACGGCGCGAAGGTCATCAACAACTCCTGGGGCGGCGCGGGCTACGACCCCCTCATCAAGATGGCAATGGACTACGCCCTGGCGCGCAACGTCACCATCGTGGTCTCAGCCGGCAACGAGTCGCGCGAGTACTACCAGCGCCCGGCCCTCTTCGCCGGGGTCATCCCTTCGGCGGCGCTCGCCATCAACAATACGAAGGCTGGATTCTCGACCTTCGGGCGGCACATCAGCGTGGCGGCCCCCGGCAGCGACGTACTGATGACCGTGCCCCTGTTCATCAACGACGACGGCACCCGTAAATCGGGCGCGACCCCCGAGGGAGGCAGCGGCTACGCGCTCATGAGTGGTACGTCCTTCTCCGGGCCGTACACCTCGGGGGCCGCGGCGCTCATCCTGGGGGCCAAGCCTGACCTCGACCCCTACCAGGTGCGGCGCCTGCTGGAAGAAACGGCGGACGGCCGCGTCGGGGACAACCCCAACGGCTTTGACCGGGGCACCGGCTACGGCCGCATCGACCTCGGCGCGCTCACCCAACGCCTACAAAGCGGGCCGATGCCGGAAAAGGGCGGCGCTCTCAAGGTCACGGTGCAGTTCCAGAAGCCCGATGGCACGGCGGCCATCCTGACGCAGCCTTCCGACGTCATCATCGAAAAGACCGGCGAAAACGGCGCAATCTACGGCGCGCAGACCGACAGCAAGGGCGTGGCGCAGTTCCTTGCCATGGCTCCAGGCGAGTACACGATCTATGTCGGCGGCCCGGACCTCGTCGCCGATACGTCAGCCACCGTGCGCGGCACATATACCGGCAAGGTGACCATTCCGTCCGGCGATCAGGAAGCCGTGACGATTACGCTCGACAAGGGCTACACCGCGCCTATCGTGGATAATTACGAGGCGAACGACTCGCTCGACACGGCGGCCCCCATCAATATCGGTGAGCGCACCTCCACGGCCATGATCTACAAGGACACCTGCGCGAGCACCTGCGCCCCGGCCAACGGCGACGTGGACTTCTACAAGTTCGAGGGCAAGGCGGGACAAAAGCTGAGTATCACCCTCTTCGACAAGTATCACCCCACCCAGCCCATCGGGTCGGTCTGGGCCGTGGTCTATATCCGCGACGCCAAGGGCGTGACCCTCAAGGACAGCCTCGGCAAGGCGCTCAAGCCCAACGTCACGACCAATGTGCTGACAGTCACCCTGCCCGCTGACGGCACCTACTACCTCCAAGCGGGCACCTACAGCCACCTCAACCCGACGAGCGGCGAGCAGCCCTACACCGGCAACTTCATCAACAGCAAGGCCAACCTCTACGCCCTGGAAATCAAGGCGCAGTAACGGGCGAGCCGGGTCCTTTGGCGACTGCCTCCGGGTGGTCGCCTTTTTCGGCTGGGAAAGCCGGGAGCGGTCAGTCTTCGTCAACCTGCGGAAACCGGAAGCTCTCGGTGAACCGCAGCCGAACCAGGGGTTCTCCGTAACTTTCCATGACGCCCCGGTCGTCTTCGACCCACGCGTGTCCTGTAATCCCTGCCGGACTACGCGCAACCCCACTGACGAAGATGGCCGGATGTCCGTAACGCCTCAGGGCCCGGAACGTGGCATAAGCGCGTGGCACACAGACGCCTTCGCGCGCCTGCCGGGGATAGAGGAGACGCGTCCACCAGCGGACGGCGCTAATGATCTCGGCTTGTGTGGTCAGGTCCAGTCGCCCCTTAGCCGGACGGAACCAGGGCCGCAGGGCCTTCAGCGGTGCCTCACGTCGGCGCCAGACCAGTCCGGTCGCAAGTACATCGGGAAGGACACGCCACATCCAGATCGCCAAGCGCGGTAGATAGCTCAAACGCGTCTTCCAATGTAGTAATCGGTGTTCCCCTTTGTCCTGGCGAACGGCCTCAAGCATGCTACGCAGCCTTCCTTGCAGCGCCTGGCTCAGGTCGGGATGCTCCGGAGAGCAGAGGGCTTCGCAAGTGGCCCAGGTATGGGA
>JAUNHF010000145.1 GCA_030524065.1 Deinococcus sp. | reverse complement strand
CCCAGACCGCCGCACCACAGGTCACGGCGTCTCAGGCCAGCCCGCTGTCAGCGTCCGCCGTCCAGACAGGCCCGGTGCAGTCGCAGTCGGCCGCAGCGGAGCAAGCCGTCTCTGCGCCGGCATCGGCCCAGCAGGCCGCCACGCTGGGTGCCGAAGTGCTGAAGCGCTATCCCCATGACCCGGCCGCATTTACCCAGGGACTGCAGTGGGTGGAGGGCCGGTTGCTGGAAAGCACCGGGCAGGTGGGCGAGTCCGGCGTGCGCTGGGTGTGGCCTGCGACCGGCGAGGCCGAGCAGCAGGCCGCGACCCCCAACCCGCAGGCCTTCGGTGAGGGCGCCACGTTCCTCAACGGGCAGGTGTACCACATCACCTGGCAGACCGGCGAAGCCTACCGCTTCAGTCAGGACTTGGAGCTGGAGGAAACCTACACCTATCAGGGCGAAGGCTGGGGCCTGACGCACGACGGCCAGGAACTGATCATGAGTGATGGCAGCGCCACGCTCTTTTTCCGCGATCCCCATACCTTCAAGGTGACCCGTGAACTGACTGTGATGGACGGCGGTCAGCCGGTCACGCAGCTCAATGAACTGGAATGGGCAGACGGTTTCATCTGGGCCAATGTCTGGATGCAAAACCGGATTGCTCGCATTGACCCCCAGAGCGGCCACGTCACCGGCTGGCTGGACGCCTCCGCCCTGGCAGATGAAGCGGCGCAGACTGCCGCCCAAAACGGCAAGCCGCTGACCCCTGACGACGTGCTGAACGGCATCGCCTACAACAGCGCGACCGGCAGCTATTTCCTGACGGGCAAGCGCTGGCCGGTGCTGTTCGAGGTGCGGCTGAGCGAGTAGCTTCCGGCGTCCAAGCGGCTGCTTGGCCTTTAGCGCACGGCCAGCGCCTCCTGCACCCGCGCCCAGATGTCTTCTTCCAGCTCATCTGCAGGTCGCGCCGCGTCCAGCACCAGCCAGCGCTGTGGCTCGGCGGCGGCCAGGTCCAGAAATCCGGCGCGCATCCGTGCGTGAAAGTCCAGCGGCGCCTGTTCCAGACGGTCCGGCTGCCCGCGTGCCGCGACCCGCGCCAGCCCCGCAGCGGGGTCCAGGTCCAGCAACACGGTCAGTGCCGGGGTCAGGCCGCCGGTGGCCTCGGCCGTCACGCGGCGCAAAAAGGCCAGGTCCAGCCCGCGCCCGTACCCCTGATAGGCCAGGGTCGAGTCGGCGTAGCGGTCGCACACCACCACTTCGCCGCGCTCCAGTGCCGGGCGCAGGACCGCAGCGCACAGTTCGGCGCGGCTGGCGCTGTAAAGCAGAAATTCGGCCAGGGGCGTCAGCGTCAGCGCCGGGTCCAGCAAAGTGGCCCGCACCTGCTCTCCCGCCGGGGTGCCGCCCGGCTCTTTGGTGGCGAGCGCGGGGTAGCCTGCCGCCTCCAGCCGCGCCCGCAGTCGCTGCAACTGCGTGCTTTTGCCGGCGCCTTCTGGCCCTTCAAAGGTGATGAAAAGGCCCTTTCCGGCTCTCTGTAGGCCGCCTTGTACGGATTGACAGCTTCCCACCGACTTAGAGGCCCGTAGGCTGATGAATGAACTGCCAGGGCAGCCCGTATTCTTCTTCAATCCTGGCGGCCAGGGCGCGCACCCCGAACACTTCGGTTTCATAGTGCCCGGCAAACACGGCGTTCAGGCCGTATTCAAAGGCGTCGTGAAAATACTTGTGCTCTGGCTCACCAGTCAGCAAAGTGTCCAGGCCCATCCGGGCAGCTTCGGGAATCAGTCCCGCGCCCTCGCCCGAGCTGATGCCAATGCGGTGCACGAACGGATGGCTGCCCGAATGCACCAGGCAGATTTCGCCGGTCAGTTTCTGAATGCGGTCGGCAAAGTCCTGCAAGTCCAGCTCGCGGGGCAGCGTGCCGGCCAGGCCGTATTTGCGCCCGGCGTGTTCTCCAAACTCCTCCAGGTCTTCCAGGCCCAGGGCGCGGGCGATCATGGCGTTGTTGCCCACCTCGCGGTGGTAATCCAGTGGCAGGTGCGAGGCGTAGAGGCTCAGCCCGGCGTCCAGCGCCGCCTTGACCCGGCGGCCATGTGGCCCGGTCACGGCCAGCGGCTTACCCCAGAACAGGCCATGGTGCACCAGCAGCAGGTCAGCCCCCGCGTCGGCGGCCGCCTGGATAGAGCGCAGACTGCTGTCCACGCTGGCGGCAATCCGGGTCACGCGGTCTTTGCCCTCCACTTGCAGGCCGTTGAGACTCACGTCATGGAAGGCGTCGGTGTCCAGATACTCGTTCAGCCAGCGGACCAGTTCGTCACGGGGCACGCCGACTTCGGTGCGTGCGGGCGCGGCAGTGTTGGGGTTGGAAGCAGTCATGCGCCCAGTCTATAGGCCACTGCGGCGCGCAGAGCGGCGACGCTCACGCTGGCCGGTGGCCCCGGGCCGGTGAACGTGACATGGGGCTGACATGAGCATGACGCAAGCATGACGATCACCCTTCAGGCTTGACCTATGAAAAAGATGCTGACCTTGGGTCTGACCCTTATTGCTGCCGCGGGCGCTTCGGCTTCCGCACAGACCATCACTGGCGCGGGCGCTTCGTTCCCCAACCCCCTGTACTCCAAGATGTTCGCTGAGTACAAGAACCAGACCGGCGTGTCCGTGAACTATCAGTCGGTGGGCTCCGGCGCCGGCCAGAAGCAGATCATCAACCGCACCGTGGACTTCGGCGCCAGCGACAACGCCATGACCAACGCCATGATGGCTCCTGCTCCCGCGCCCCTGCTGCACGTGCCCACCGCCATCGGCGCCGTGGTGCCCGCATTCAACGTGCCTGGCGTGACCAGCATGAAGATGACCGGCGAAACCCTGGCCGGCATCTACCTGGGCAGCATCAAGCGCTGGAACGATCCCAAGATCGCTGCTCTGAACCCCGGCGTCAAGCTGCCCGGCCTGCCCATCACCCCGGTGCGCCGCTCCGACTCCTCGGGCACCACCTACGTGTTCACCGACTACCTGAGCAGCGTGAACCCCACTTTCAAGAGCAAAGTGGGCCGTGGCAACTCGGTCAAGTGGCCCGTGGGCAGCGCCGCCAAGGGCAATGACGGCGTGGCTGGCGCTGTGAAAAACACCCCCGGCGCCATCGGCTACGTGGAGCTGGCCTACGCCAAGCAGAACAAACTGCCCTTCGCTCAGCTGAAGAACAAAGCCGGCAACTGGATCACCGCCGATAACGGCCCCGCTTCGGCCGCAGCTGCCGGCGTGGTGATCCCTAGCGACACCCGCGTGAGCATCGTGAACTCGGGCAATGCTCAGGCCTGGCCCATCGCCAGCTTCACCTACGTGATCTTCTACAAAGAGCAGAAGTACGGCAACCGCACCCAGGCTCAGGCCAAGAACCTCAAGGACCTGCTGTGGTGGATGACCCACACCGGCCAGAAGTTCAACGAAGGCCTGGACTACGCCAAGCTGCCCGCCAGCGTGATGCCCAAGGTGGAAAAGGTCATCAAGAGCATGACCTACGGCGGCAAGGCCATCTGAGCCTGACCTGCGCCTGAGCTAAAGCAGCTTCACCAATGCTGGCCTGAGCCCTACGGGGTTCGGGCCAGCTTGCTGCGTGCGGCGGTTGGGCTGCGCCGCGCCTGTACCGTGCCGCACTTCTCCCTCTGCCCGCTACAGACCAGGGCAAAGGGGGAAATGCGGCTGGGGCTTTTACCAACGCGGATTCAGGTCAAAGTCGTAGGGCAGCACGAACTGCTCGGACTGGTAGCTGGCTGCCTTTGGCCGCGTGGGCAGCGGCACGGGCGGCTGTACCTGGGCCAGCTCGCCCGGTGCGGCCTTGCCCTGCACATAGAGGTACTCGCCCCGGCCCAGCAGGTGCTGCACTTCCAACTGGGTATAGATTCCGCCCAGCACCTGCTTGCGGGTGATGCCCTGCTTCAGGTTGCCGGCTGCCAGGACCTGCGCGGCCCCCAGCACGAAACGCCCGTCGGCTTTGAGCTGAAGCTGCTGGTAAGCCAGTGGGAAGGCGACATTGGCAGTTTCGCCGGGAATGTTCAGGTTCTGGAGTGGGGTGCCGTCAGCGCTGAACGTAAGCAGCACATTGCTCTGGGCCGGGGACTCGCTCCCCTCATTCGCGCCAGCTTGTGAACGGGTCAGCAGCAGGCCCACGCCGGCTTCACTGGCGGCAACGTCGCTGAGCTGCACCGGCTCGTCCGCGTCCCAGAACTTCTGCCACTCCACCTGGCCGCCGCGCAGCCGGGTTACTCCGGCCACCGAGGGGCAGGCCCGCACGCAGTCTTGCTGATAAGAAGTGAAGGTGGCGACATAGACGCTGCCGTCGGGCGCCGTGTCCATCTGGCTGCTGGTGTAGTGGTCGGCGTACTGACTGGGGGGCAGCAAGACGTTGAGCTGATCCGTTTCCACATTGTCCCAGGCTTGATGTGACAGCTCGTAGATTCGGGTGCCCCGTGGGGCCCGCTGGCTTCCGGAAAAGTTCCACGGGCGAGGAGTGGCGACCACAATGCCCCGCTGACCGGGGCGCACTTCGCTGTTGGCCGACACCAGCAGCGGCAAGTGGTAAGGGCCGTCCACGTTGGTCATGCGGGGATGAAGCGCCGCGTTCAGCAGTCGGAATTCGGCCTGCACCGGGCCCCGCGCAGGGTCTGGGGTATTGCCAGGCCCGCTGCCGTAGATGTTCATCACGTACAGTTCTTGGTCTGGTGCGTCTTCGGTGCTCACCACCCAAGTCTGGGGGTAGGGGTGCGCCGGCCCGCTTCCCGCAGGAATATTGCTGGGGGCGGGCAAGCTGTACCCATGCTGGGCGAGGGGCTGACCGTTCGCCGCGTAGCGGGCCACCTCAAAACGCGCGGTGGTATCGTCGGCCGCTGTGACAGTCAGCTCGCCCTGCGGCCCCACGGCGCCGCGCCCTGCGTCATACATGCTGTAGCTGAGGTGAACGGGGCCAGTCCAGCGGGGGACAGCATGGGCAGCTGCGGCGCTGCCGGGCAGGCTGGCCGCTTGCAGGGTGGTAGGTGAGACGGCCAGCGTCTGGGCTGCCGGCAACTCAATCCGCTGCGACACTGGGCTTTCGCCCAGCACCGTGACCACTTCGGGCCCAGGGGCTGTGGCTTCGCTGGGAGGGGTAGGAGCGTTGCCGCAGCTGACCACCAGCAGTGTCAGGGAAATCAGGGGTAGGGGTCTGATCATAAATCCTCCACGGAGAAAAGCCGTATTGCTG
>JAUNHF010000144.1 GCA_030524065.1 Deinococcus sp. | reverse complement strand
TGCGGCTGCCGTTAGAAGCGTTGCTGCCCAGGCTGCGCTGGCCGCTTTGCATGGTGATCACGCCGTCATAGACCCGCTTGGCCTGCGCCTGCGTTTCCAGAGCATTGAGCGTGGGGAAAATGTTGAAGCCGACCAGGGAGCGGGTGGGGTCGAAGCTGGCCGTGAGGCCGGTAGGGGAGGTGCCGCTGCTGACCAGGCCAACCTCGAAGCCGCCGAACCCGGCTTTCCAGTCCACGCCCAAGGAGCGCTGGGCAGATTCGGTAATTTCCTGAATGCGGACCTGCAGGTTGATCTGCGGCACTTCGCGGTCCAGGGTGGGAATCAGCTCGGCCACCTGGGCCACCTGCACCGGCGTACCGCGCACGATGATGGTGTTGGTGCGGGCGTCAGGAAGGATGGTCGCCATCTGGGTGGGGGCCGCAGCAGCAGCTGGCGCAGGGGTGCCCGTGGCTGGTGCTCCCGCTGCACCATTGGCCGCATTCGTACCGGAAGCGGTGCTGGTGCTGGCCGCAGTCCCGGTGGCGCTGGTCAGGTCGCGGGCCAAGGTCACCATCAAGGTCTCGGCCAGCTCCTCGGCGCCCGCGTTGACCAACTGAAAGACCCGCTGGGTGGTCTGACCCGGCACGGGGTCCACCTTCGTCAGCAACGCCACTGCCTGACCGACATCTTCCTGGCCGCCGCGCAGGACCAACTGTTTGCTGCTGCCCACCGTGCTGACGCGCAGATTGGGAAACTCGGCGCTGACAAAATCACTCAGCTCTTTGATGTCTCCGTTGACCGAGTAGATTTCCTGCACATTGGGCCCCGTGCTGGCGCCTGCCTGAGCGCCGCGTGGGTCTTGGTCCAACTCGCGCAGCAGCCGCTCCACTTGCGTAATCTCCGAGTTGTTGCCGCGCACGATCACGCTGCGGTTGCGGGTATCGGGGATGATGCGCAGGGTGGGCGAGTCGAACTTCACGTCCACAATGGTCCGGGAGGTGGCAACGCTATTGCCGGCGGTGTCCTTTTGGGCCGTTTCGGAGTAGACCGGGGTGCCAAAAAACAGCTTGACCTGATTGACTGCGGCCACCGGGTCGGCGTTTTGCAGCTTGACCACGCGCTGCACTGGCGCATTGCTCACACGTAGCACCGGCTGACCGCCCAGCTGCGTTACCGAGTAGGTCAGCCCGTACACGTCCATCAGCAGCGGCCAGACTTCGTTGAAGGGCTTGTCGCGGAACGAGTAGGCCACGGGCCGGGCCTGCTGGCCTTCAGCAGCCAGGGTGTCCACGTTCACTTCCAGCACCAACTCGTAGCCAGCCGACTTGGCAATGGCCCCCAGCAGGCCAGAAAGCGGGCCCTGATAGCGGCCAGTCTCGATGGTGATGTTGGCCTGCGAGAGCGCGGGGTCGCTGACCGCGCTCAGGGCGGAGGTCTGAGCGGCGGGGGCAGCGGACACCGGAGCCGTCTGGGCGGCGCCCAGGCCCAGGGCGGCAGTGACAAACAGGGCAGTTGCGTATTTCATCATGTTCACCTTTTACTGAAGGGGTTCGAGTTCGAGTTTGAGCGAATCCTGACCGAGTGCCAGCGTCACGCTGTTGGCCGTGATCTGTTCCACCACAATCTCGGTGTCTGGCAGGCGGTCGCCCCTGGCAACGACCATGAAGCCCTGGCTGCTCTTGAAGATGGCGGTGTCGGTGGGGCCCAAAACGGCGCCGGTAAAGCGCAGGCTCTGGCGGTTCAGTGTGCGCGCCAGGGCGGTGGCGTTGTCGGGCGCACCGACGCCCTGTCTGCTGCCGTACTGGGTAATCAGGTCCGGCTGGCTGGGCGCGGGCAGCGGCACCGACAGGGCAGGGGCGGGCGCGGGGCCGCCTGCGTTGCCTGCACCCGAGCTGGGCCGGCTGGCAATGGTGCCCAGAGCAGGCGCAGTCACACCCGCCACCGGGCTGCTAGACGCTGAGCCGCTGGAGGCAGGGCCGCTGGCTGCACCCGGCCGGCTGCCAGAAGCGCTGTTGCCTGCACTGCTGCCAGAAGTGCCATTGCCCGAGAGGGTGCCGGCCGGCACCGCTTCGGGGTAGTCGTCGGGGTTGTCGAACGCCCAGGGGACCAGTGCGCCGCTGGTGCCAGAAGTGCTGGGTGCCGGCGTACCGGAGCTGGTCCTGCCGGCACTGGTGCTTGGCCGGCCAGCAGTGGGGCCAGTGGCCGTGGGCTGGCTTGTGCCCGGCCGGCTGGCAGAGCTGCCGCTGCTCACGTTGCCGGTGCGGGGCGAAGTGCGAGTGCCTGCGCCGCTGTTCGCGGAGCCGCCGCCTACAGAGCTGCCAGTCACGGCGACGGGGGTGCTGTCTGGGCCCAGCACCCAGGTGGTCGTGCTGCGGCTGCCCTGCCCGGTGGCACTTGCGGATGGACTGCTTCCCGTGCTGCCGACGCTGCTGGTCCCCAGGTCCGCTGAAGCGCTGGACAGCGGGGAACTGGGCGGGGAAAAGCTGGGCTCAGCGTAACTGGACGGAGCCGAGATCGCCACGCTCGGTTCGGCGAAGCTGGGCGCAGAGACGTTCGGCTCCGGCAGTGGCGCGCCATTGTCGGCCACGGGGGCCGTAGGGACCGCGCCGTCATCCGACAGGCTCAGTGGCTTGAAGGGATTGCGCGCAGGCACGGCCGCCAGTGGGGTGTCGGGGTTGATGCCGCCCTCCGTGGTCCCACGGCCCGCCGCGTCATTCTCGGCCACGGCCGGGCCGCTGCTGCTCAGTGGGGGAATGGTGCCCGGGGCCGCCGCATTGCCGCTGACGGTGCCGGGGGCATCTGCCACGCTGCTGTTGCTGACGGTCGTGACGGTGGTGCTGGCCGTACCCGTGGTCTCTGTAACCACGGCGGTCTCGCTGTCCGCCGCCGCGTTGCGGCTGTTGAAGTAGAACGCCAGGGCACCGGCCAGCAGCAGGGTCAGCAGGGCGACGAGCAGCAGTTTCATCTCACGGGTCAGGGCCGCGGCAGACTTGGGCGCGTCCTGGAAGTCCGGGTCGGTGTGCTTGGAGTCTGTCATTGGGCGGCTCCTTGGGAGGCGGGTGCAGTGCTGTCACCGCTGGCCGTCGCTGCGCCGGAAGCGTCCGCTGGGGCAGGCCCGCCGCTGGGCAGTGGCGCGGCGGCCATGCTGGGGTCAAAGGTATAGACCGTCATGTTCAGCGAGCCGCCCAGTTCCGGGTTGAAGCTGGTGGCTTCGGGCGACTGCAAGGACAGCTGGTCAATGGTGGTAAACCGGTTCATGGTTTCCATGGCGCGCAGGGTGCGGAACACCTCGCCGTAGGTGCCGGCCAGGGTCATGGTGATCGGGATGGGCCGCACGCCGCCGGGCAGGTCGGCGGTGGGGGTGCCGGCCGCTACAGTGACGCCCTGAATCTGGGTGCCCGATGCCTGGGCGTTGCTGCGCATCTCGCTCAGCAGCGGCGCCATCTCGTTGTTCTGGGGCAGGGCCGCCACGAATTCGGCGCGCTCCTGGCGCAGGCCGGCCACTTCTTCACGCAGGGCCGGCAACTGCGCCTCTGCCTGGCGGTACTGCGACACCTTGAGCTCGGCCGTTTCGATATCGGTTTTCAGCGTGGCGATCTCCTGCTGCCGGGCCTGGTAGCGGAAGGTGTACCACAGCCCCACCACCAGAAACGACAGGGCCAGGGAGATAAACAAAATGTATTTGGGTGCGAGGCGAGTTTTGGTCATCAGTTCTCTCCTTCGCTGGCGGGCGTGGCCGCGGCATCTGGGGCCGCAGCGGGTGCGGGCGCCGCCGGAGCCGGCGCTGCGGGAGCGCCGCTGGCCGGGGTACCGGATGCGGCGTCCGTGGCTTCTGCGGCGCCCGGCGCTTCTCCCGCCACGCCCACGCTGGCCGAGAAGGTGTAGGGCGAGGTTTCATTTTCCGGGTCCTTGCGCTGCATGCCCTGAAACACGATGCCGAATTTGGGGTTGCTCTCAAAGGCATTGAGCAGGTCCACCACGTCCTGCGCGGTGGTGGCGGTGCCGGTCAGCGCAAACTCACGGCTGACACTGCCGCCTTCCACACCGCTTTGCTGCATATCGGGCGACTGCTGCGCGGCCACGTGCATATCCAGGCTGTCGAGCGCCACCTTGCCGCCAGCCGGCAGCTGCGCAGTAAAGGCAGCGAGGTCGTTGCTCCAGTAGCTCTTGCGTTCGCGCAGGGCGCGGGCCACCGCAGTAACCTGCTCCAGCTCGGTTTTTTCGGCCTGCAACTGGTCAAATTCGGTCTTGGCGGGTTGCAGGGCAGCGGCCTCGCCATTGAGGCGTTCCAGGTTGGTCCGCAGGCCGCTGACCTGCGAAGCGTAGTACAGCTCCAGCCCCGCTACGGTAGCGAGGCTCAACAGGCCGGTGGCGGCGGCGGCAATCAGCCAGCCCTGCCCTTCGCCGCTGCCCTGGCGCCGGTGTGACGCCGGTAAGAGGTTGATTTCAACCACGTTTGACTCCTCTCAGGGCCAGGCCGCGCGGAACGGTGTATTCGGGGCCCTGCTCCTGAAGCGCCGAGTCGTCGCTGGGTAGAGACAGCCCTTCCCAGGGGCGCACCGTCTCGGCCGGCACGCCCAGCGCTTCGCTGATGGCGCTGCCCAGGCCACTCAGCTTGGCGCCGCCGCCGGCCAGCACCAACTGGTCGATAATCAGGTCACCGCTTTGCACCCGGTAAAACTCCAGCGAGCGCCGCACTTCGGTAATCAGCTCAATCATCGCGGGGCGCAGCGCCTCGGCCACGCGGGCGGGGCTGTGCAGTTGCCCGCTGTCAACCGGACTGCTGCCGGGCACCTGATACCCCAGCTTGAGCGCTTCGGCGGCGCTGAAATCCAGGTCAAAGGCGCGCTGCAGCGCCGTGGTGAAATCGTCGGCGGCCACGTTGATGTTGCGGGACATCAGCAGGCGCTCGCCGCGCACCAGGCCGATCACAGAAGAGCTGGCGCCGATTTCAAGCGCCAGGACCACTTCGTCGGAGCTGATGGTGCGCTGCCCGATGGCGCGCAGAGCAGCGAAACTCTTGACATCCACCACCGCCGGTTGCAGCCCGGCCATCTGCAAGGTTTCGATATGGCGGCCCACCACGTCGTTGGGCACGGCCGCAATCACCACTTCCATCTGGGCGTCTTCAGGCAGGGTGCTGGGGTCGTCCAGCACGTCAAAGTCCAGCGTGACTTCATCAATGGGACGCCGTTTAGGGCCTGCCTCACCTCTGGCGAACTGCGTCCCAGACACATAAAAA
>JAUNHF010000143.1 GCA_030524065.1 Deinococcus sp. | reverse complement strand
CCGCCGCCCCCAAACAGGCTGGGGGCCAGCAGCGGCTCCAGCGTTTCTGGCGTGACTTCCTCGCCGCTCAGGCGGGTCAGCTCGGCACGGTGAACGCCGCGCTGCTGCGCCCAGTCGCGCAGCGCCAATTCGGCCAGAAAAGGATGTCCACTAAAGGCGGCCAGCATAGGGGGCAGGATACAGGGAGGCAAGCCACCAAAAAGCAACAAGCAGAGGGATGCACGACCGCGCCCTTCTGCTTGCTGCCTTTGTCCTTGGGCCTATGCTTAGCGAATCACCTGAACGGAGTTCACCAGGTTGCGCACGGCGGTTTCATTGGCCTTGTAGCCTTCGGTGGTGCTGTCAATGGTCACGACCATAGGGCGGTTTCCCACCGAGGTCATCAGCTGCTCCAAGCGGCGCTCGGCACCGTTCTTGCCGGGCAGGGTCATCACGAACTGCGCCCACTGATTGCCGCCGGCCCGCACGATGTCGGCATTCAAGGTTTTGATTCCGGGCAGTTGGCGGCGCAGCACAGTGGGGTACTGGGTCAGCAGCGCGGTGATTTCATTCGGACGCAGCGCCGAGCTGCGGTATTCCAGCGAGATGGTCACTTTGCGGTCACGGGTCACAAACACGGCGTCGGGGCGGGTGGCGGCGTTCTGGAAAGCGCGGGCAATGCCAGCCTCGCTCAGAATCAAAAAGCGGTTGTCTTTCTGGATGCTGACGGGCAGGCCGGTGCTCTGGCGGGCGGCCATCTGGCTGGCCGTCTGGGCCACGGCGGCGGTTCCCAGCGAGGCGCCCAGTGCGGCAGCGGTCATCACGATATGGCTGACTTTCATATTTCACAGCTTACCGGCTGAGCCTGACGCCGGGGTGAAGTGGTGATGAGGGGTCAGCAGCTCCATAAGGCCAGTCTTTGGAAGTGGACGCGTACCAGAGCACACGAAACCCCCGCGCCAGCAGCTGGGCGCGGGGGAGGAGGGGAGGGTCAGATGCGGTTGAGCGGTTGAGGTGACGGGCGCCGCTCAGGCGACAGGCTCAGGCCGGGCCGGAGTGCGGGTCTGGCGGCGTTCGTTCCAGAACACCACCAGCGGAGCCACGATATAGATGCTGGAGTAGGTTCCCACGATGATACCGATCAGGAGAATCAGGCTGAAGTCGCGCAGCACCGGCCCGCCCCAGACCAGCAGGGCGATGAGGGGCAGCATGGTGCTGACACTGGTCATCACGGTACGCGACAGCGTCTGGTTGATCGAAGCGTTCACGATGTCGCGGTAGCTCTGGCCGCGCATTGAGCGCAGGTTCTCGCGGATGCGGTCCGAGATGATGATCGAGTCATTCAGCGAGTACCCGATCAATGTCAGGATGGCCGCCACGGTGGAGATGTTGAACTCCAGCCCCAGCAGCGCGTAGATGCCCACCGCAATCGCTACGTCGTGCACGGTGGCCAGGATGGAACCCAGACCCATGATCAGGTCAAAGCGGAACCACACATAAATCAAGATGCCAGTGAGTCCCAGCAGCATGGCGTAGATGGTGTTGCGCGTCAGCTCGGCGCCCACGGTGGGGCCGACCGTCTCGCTGCTCTGCACCTCGCCGCCGCTGAGGCCCGCCAGTTGCTGGCCCACGGCACTGACCTGCTCGGCGCTCAGTTCCGGCACCTTGATGGTGTACTGCTGGCCTTGGGTGCCCGGCACGATGTCCTGCTGAATCACGGTGTTCTGCGGGGTCACCTGCTCGGCGCCGGCGGCCACCACCTGGGCGCGAATCTGCTCGGGGGTCACGCTGTCAGCAAAGCGGGCGGTGACGGTGGTGCCGGAGCGAAAATCCACCCCATAATTCAGGCCCTGCGTCGCCATATAGGCCACGCCGCCCAGGGCCAGCAGGCCGCTCACCGCACTGATCAGGGCGGCCGGCTTCATGAAATTGATGCGCGGCTCGGTGATCCACTGCGGCGCGCTGAGGTTGGGAAAGCGCTGCGCGAGCCAGCCCATCATCCACTTGGCAAATACCAGGTTAGAGAAGGTGGATGCCAGGGTGCCGGCAATTACAGCCACAGCAAAGCCGCGCACCGGGCCGCTGGAGAATTGGTACAGCGCAAAGGCGCTGATCAGGTGGGTGGCGTTCACGTCCAAAATGGTCAGGGTGGAGTGTTCGTAGGCCTTGGCAATCGCCTGGCGCACGGTCTTGCCTTGCCGGCGCTCTTCCTTGAAGCGCTCAAACGAAATCACGTTGCCGTCCACGGCCGCGCCGATGGTCAGCACCAGACCGGCGATGCCCGGTAGCGTCAGCGTGGAGCCAAAGCCGCCCAGCAGGCCCATCAGGATGGCCGCCGAGAACAGCAGACCCAGGGCGCCCACCAGGCCCAGCCACAGGCCGTAGTACAAAAACAGCATGACGAACACGGCGCCCAGGCCGATCAGGCCGGCGGTCAGGCCGCTCTGAATGGCGTCGGCGCCCAGGCTGGGGCCGATGGAGCGCTCGGCGGCAGTCTTGACCTGAATGGGCAGCGAGCCACTTTCCAGTACCAGCGCCAGCTGGGTGGCCTCATCTGCATCGAAGTTGCCACTAATCTGCACGCCACGGAACAGCTGCTGGTTGATGGTGGCGACCGACTGAATCTGGTCGTCCAGCACAATCGCCATCAGCTTGCCCACGTTGGGGCCGGTGAATTCACCGAACTTTTTGGCTCCCTCTTCGGTGTTGTCGAAGGCCACCACCCAGCCGCCGTTCTGGCCCGTGGCGGCGCGGGCGTCCGCGATAATTTCGCCAGTGGCCTGCACCGGGCCGAGGTCGTCCAGGGTGTAGCCGCTCGTTTCGGGTTTTTCGGCGGCCAGGGCCGCGTCTGGGGTGGCGCCGTCCTTGACGATGCGGAATTCCAGACGCGCCGTTTGGCCGATCACGTCGCGCACTTGTTGCTGGATTTCTGGGGTGGCGCCGGGGGCTTCCACCACCACGCGGTCGTTGCTGGTCACGGTGACGGTGGGTTCGGCCACGCCCAGGGCGTCCACCCGGTTTTCCACGATGGTCTTGACCTTGTCCAGGTCCTCGCGGGTGTAGTCGGGCGTGGTGGGTTCCAGCTCAATACGCAGGCCGCCGCGCAGGTCCAGGCCCAGCGTCACGGCCTGGTACTGGTCGTTGTACAGCTGCGTGGGGGTGTCAGGGTGCTGCCAGGGCCGCCAGATAAAGGCCAGGGCGGTGAGGAAGGTGACCAGCAGCAGCAAACCGGTCCAGGGGCTGACCCGGTTGCTGGCCGGTACGGCGCCGCGCCGGGGCCGGCGCTGACGCTGATTGGGGTTGTTAAAGGTCAAAGGAAAGTCTCCTTGGGATGGGAAAGCGGAAAAAGAAAAATGAGGAGGGCAGGGTAAGCCGGGGCTGCGGGCTAGCCGCCTTCCAGCTGCCGTTTGCCCCAGTGCGCCAGGCGCTGCGGGGTAGGCAGGTCCAGGGCCACGGCAGTGGGCAGCGGCAGGAGATGCAGGCCACCGGGCAGCTCGGGCCAGCCAGGGGGCAGGTCGGGCCACGGCTGCGGGGGCTGGCCTCCTTCGCTCAGGTGCCGCCCCGGCAGGGCGCTGCTGCGTTCCAAGGTGGGCAGTTCGGCCTGCTGAAGCTGCTCGGCGGAAGCGTTGGTCGCGGCGTTGCGGGGCGCCGGGGCGGGCAGACCCAGCAGTACCGCCAGCGCGACCAGCCAGGGAAGGCCCAGCCCGGCGAGATTGAGCCCGGCCAGACGTGCAGCGCTCACCTGCTGGGACAGGGCTGAGCGCAGGTGCAGCAGAAAGCGGGCAAGGTCTTGGGGCATAGGTGAGGGAGGGAGCGGTCAGGCCGGAGAATCCTGCCCAAGCTAGCAGACGCCGGGTGAGCAGGGCGCGCTGCCCTCCGCCATGCGGGCGAGGATAGCGATGTGAGCCAACGCCAGTCTGACCGGCCGGTCCTCGTCCAGCGTGCCGGCAAATGGCGCGGACCTGCGGTAAGCCTGCCTGGAAGGGCGGCCACGCCCACGGCGGCCCCCACCTGCGCTTCCGCCCGTGTTTCCAGCGCGGCCGGCTGTGGGAGAATGAACGGGCCTCAAACTTCGCTACACTGTCTGAACTGAGACTGTTTGAACTGAGTTCAAAATTCAGGCCGCAAGGTCCGGCCTGTTCTATAGCCCGCCGCCAACCCCCCAGCCGTCTTCCCGGAGGTTCTCTGCCTTGTTACCTGATCTGCATAAAATCCTGTTTGCCCTGTACGCTCTGATCACGGGCGTCTTCGTGGTGTGGGGCTTTTACCGGCTGTACCTGCGCGTCTGGCGCGGCGCGCCCGCCACCGAAGCCCGCTTTGACAACTTGCCGGGCCGCGTCGGCTACGCCATCACCACCTCGCTGACCCAGGAACGGGTGTTCCGCAAGCGCCCGGTCATCGGTGTGCTGCACTCGATGGTGTTTTACGGGTTCGTGTATTACCTGCTGGTCAACGTGGTGGACCTGCTCGAAGGCTTTTTCCACTTCGCCATTCACTCGGACAATGTGTTCGGCATCGCCTACAACCTGCTGGCCGACTTGCTGAGCGCCGCCGTCATCCTGGGCGTGATTGGCCTGATGGTGCGCCGCTTTTTCACTCAGGGCGGGCGCGACTTCAAGTTCAGCGAAAAGACCTTGATTCACGACTGGATCAAAGGCGGTTACATCAAGCGCGACTCCATCATTGTCGCCAGCTTATCGTGTTTCACGTGGGCAGCCGCATGATTGCCCAGTCGGCCAAGATGGCGATGGAGGGCGGCGACCCCTGGCAGCCGTTTGCCAGCGGCCTGGGCGCACTGCTGTTCGGCGGCCTGAGCGAAGCCGCGCAGATGAACTGGTGGATTTTCGGGTTCTGGGGCGCGCTGGGCAGCATCCTGGCCTTTATGGTGTACTTTCCGTACTCCAAGCACTTTCACTTTGTGGGTGCGCCGCTCAACTACGCCCTGAAGCGCCCGGTGAACTCCGGCGTGTTGCCCCCGATGCCCGGCATCGAAGAGGCGATGGAGCAAGACGAACCCAAGCTGGGCGCAGAGAAGCTGGAGGACCTGGAATGGCCCCGCATGCTGGACGCTTACGCCTGCATTCAGTGCAACCGCTGCCAGGACGTATGCCCGGCCAACGCCACCGGCAAGGCGCTTTCGCCCGCCGCGCTGGAAATCAACAAGCGCATGGAACTGAACATGCTGGGCACCCACGCCAGCCCCTTTACGCTCAAAAAGGCCGCTTTTGAGGACGGCGCCGCGACTGCCC
>JAUNHF010000142.1 GCA_030524065.1 Deinococcus sp. | reverse complement strand
CATGTTGGAACTCCTTAGGAGAAAGTGGAAGTTGGAGGGGGGAGCCGGCGGCAGAGCTTTATGCTCCCGTCTCCCCTTTGTCAGCGGAAAACGGGCGCTTCCCGTTCGGGGTCAAGGCCCAGCTCGGCAATGGCCTGCGCCACCACTTCGCCGCCCAGCTGGCCTTCTGCCTTGAGGGCGTACAGGGTTGCCAGCACCACATGCTCAGCGTCCACCTCGAAGAAATCGCGCAGTTCGGTTCTGGCTTCGGAGCGGCCAAAGCCGTCGGTGCCCAGGGTCCACAGCTTGCGGCTGAGGTGCCCGTTCAGGCCGTCGGCGCCCAGCTTGACATAGTCACTGACCGATACCAGCACGCCGGGGGCCGTTTCCTCGTTCAGCTGCTCGGCCACATAAGGCACTTTGGCGTCCTCGGTGGGGTGCAGCATGTTCCAGCGCTGGGTCAGCAGGGCGTCTTGGTGCAGTTCCTTGTAAGAGGTCACGCTCCACAGGTCGGCGGCCACACCGTACTTCCTCAGCATCTCTACGGCTTTCTGCGCGGCGCCCATCGCCGGGCCACTGGCCAGAATCTGGGCGCGGTGCTGGGCGTCTTCGGCGCTGGGCTGGAACAGATACATTCCGCGCACGATGCCCTCACGCACCCGCTCATGGTCTCCGGGCATGGGAGGCTGCACCTCGTTCTCGTTGTCTACGGTCACGTAGTAGAACTCGTCGGTGCCGTCCACAAACATCCGCTGAATGCCGTGCTCAAAAATGACCGCCAGCTCGTAGGCAAAGGCCGGGTCATAGGTCTTGAGGTTGGGCACCACGTAGGCTTGCAGGTGACTGTTGCCGTCCTGGTGCTGCAACCCCTCGCCGGCCAGGGTGGTGCGCCCGGCAGTGGCCCCCAGGATAAAGCCGCGTGCGCGCTGGTCGGCGGCAGCCCAGACCAGGTCGCCCACGCGCTGCATGCCGAACATGGAATACAGCATGAAAAAGGGAATGGTGGGCACGCCAAAGTGGGCGTAGGCCGTGCCCGCAGCGATCCACGACGCCATCGCGCCGTCTTCGGTGATGCCTTCTTCAAGCATCTGACCGTCAACCGCTTCTTTGTAGTACATCAGCGAGCCGCTGTCCACGGGGGTGTAGGTCTGGCCGCGCGGCGAGTAGATGCCCACGCGGGGCACCAGCGCGTCCATACCAAAGGTGCGGGCCTCGTCGGGCACGATGGGCACCACGAACTTGCCAATTTGCTTGTCGCGCAGCAGCTTGGACATGATGGTCACGGCGGCCATGGTGGTGCTGACCTCGCGCTCCCCGCTGCCTGCCGAGAACTCCTCGTAAAACTTGCCGTCGGGTACGGTGGGGTGCGGGTACTCCACGCGGCGGGCCGGCACGAAGCCGCCCAGCTTCTCACGCTGCGCCTGCACGTAGTTCACTTCGGGGCTGTCCTCGCCGGGGTGGTAGAACTCCAGGTGCTCGACTTGCTCGTCGGTCAGGGGAATCTCCAGCAGGTCGCGCAGCGCCTTCATGGCGTCAAAGTCCAGCTTCTTGACCTGGTGGGCCACATTGCGGGCCTCGGCGCTCTCGCCCAGGCCGTAGCCCTTGACGGTGCGGGTAATAATCACCGTGGGGCTGCCCTGGTGCTCGGTGGCGGCTTTGTAGGCGGCGTACACCTTTTGCACGTCGTGGCCGCCACGGTTGAGCTGCGCGAGGTCGTCATCCTGCCACTCGGCAATCAGCTGTTGCAGCTCGGGCGTGTTGAAGAACTGTTCGCGCAGCTCCTTGGCCCCAAAAGCGGCGTAGCGCTGCGACTCACCGTCCACCATTTTCTCGAAGCGCTGGATAATCAGCGAAGCGCCTTCTTTGGTGAGCAGCTCGTCCCACTTGCCGCCCCAGACCACCTTGATCACGTTCCAGCCGGCACCACGGAACAGCGCCTCGAACTCCTGAATCACCTTGGAGTTGGCGCGCACTGGGCCGTCCAGGCGCTGGAGGTTGGCGTTCAGCACAAAAATCAGGTTGTCGAGGTTCTCGTAAGCGGCGAAACGGATGCCGCCCACCGACTGCGGCTCATCCATCTCGCCGTCGCCCATGAACGCCCAGACCTTACCGTTGCCCTTTTCCTTGAGGCCCCGGTTTTCCAGGTACTTCATAAAGCGGGCCTGATAGATGGCCTGCAAGGGGCCCAGGCCCATGCTAACGGTGGGGAACTCCCAGTAGTCGGGCATCAGCCAGGGGTGCGGGTAGGAGCTGAGGCCTGGGCCTTCAGGGCTCAGCTCGCGGCGAAAGCGGTTGAGGCGGCCCTCGTCAAAGCGGCCCTCCAAAAAGGAGCGGGCGTAGATGCCGGGGCTGATGTGGCCCTGAAAGAAAATCAGGTCGCGGTCTTTGCCGGCGTCCAGACCACGGAAAAAGTGGTTGAAGCCCACTTCCAGCAGCTCGGCGGAGCTGGCGTAGGAGGCCAGGTGCCCGCCGATACCGTCGGACGCTTTGTTGGCGCGGATCACCATCACCACGGCATTCCAGCGGATGATGTTGCGGATACGGCGTTCCAGCTCCATGTCGCCGGGGTAGTCGGGCTGGCGGCCCGAGGAGATGGTGTTGATGTACGGAGTGTTCTGCTTGTACTCGATGGGCACGCCCCGGTCGTAGGCCCAGGCGTCCAGGGCTTCCAGCAGTTCGGCGCTGCGCTTGCGGCCACCGTCGGCCAGCACATAGGCCAGCGAGTCGAGCCACTCGCGGGTTTCCAGCTTGTTGAGCTCCTCGCGCTGCTCGTCGGGGAGCCGCACGCGGGGAGGGATGGCAGGAAGATGGGTCATAAGAGCATTCTAGGCCGCCTCTGTCAGGCGACGCCAACAAAGGGTGGGCGTCCAGTTCACCACTTTTTTTGGTCAGCCTGGGCGCAGCGGACCCCTTCCTTTCCGGTGGTAGGAAGCGAATACTTGCGGGGTTATGCCACGCCCCAAGCGCCTACCCCACCCTCTCCAAGCTCGCCTTTCGCGCTGGCTGTTGCAAGAAGACTCGCAGGAGCCGCCCGAAGGCGATGAAGACGGGCAAACGGCGCACAGGCGCGAGCTGAAAGAGCCCTGGTGGAAGGTGATGTGCCTGACCGGGGTGGACTACTTCTCTACGCTGGGCTATCAGCCGGGCATCGCGGCGCTGGCCGCGGGCGCCGTCGCCCCGCTGGCAACCCTGGTGCTGGTCCTGGTTACGCTGTTCGGCGCGCTGCCGATGTACCGCCGCGTGGCCGAGGAAAGCCCGCACGGTGACGGTTCGATCAGCATGCTGGAGCGGCTGCTTTCGTACTGGCCGAGCAAACTGCTGGTGCTGGTGCTGATCGGGTTCGTAGCGACCGGGTTCATCATTACCATTACCCTTTCGGCGGCGGACGCGGCGGCCCACCTGGTCGAGAACCCGCTGGTCAGCGGCGTGCTGGAAGGCCAGCAGCTGGGCGTGACCGTGGTGCTGCTGCTGCTGCTCGCCGGCGTCTTTCTGCGGGGGTTCAAAGAAGCCATCGGTATCGCGGTGGTGCTGGTCACAGCCTATTTGGCGCTCAGCCTGGCAGTGGTGGTCAAGGGGTTTGCCCTGATTGCCGCGCAGCCCGAGCTGATCGAGAACTGGAAACTGGCGCTGGCCCAGGGCTTCGGCTCGCCGCTGGCGCTGCTGGGGGCAGCGCTGCTGGTGTTTCCCAAGCTGGCGCTGGGGCTGTCGGGCTTCGAGACGGGCGTGGTGGTGATGCCGCTGGTCAAGGGCGACCCGCAGGACACCGAAGCCCAGCCCACTGGCCGCATCCGCAACGGGAAAAAGCTGCTGACCACCGCCGCGCTGATCATGAGCGTGATGCTGGTCAGTTCCTCGCTGGTCACGACCCTGCTGATTCCGCGCCACGAATTCTGGGCCGAAACCAGCTACTCCACCGAAGTGAGCACCGAAGACTTGCAGCGCGGCGCCGCCGTGGTCAACATTCCGCTGGACTCGCAGACCGCGCCGCGTGACATCTACGCCTTTCAGGTGCCGGCGGAGCGCACCGGCAGCTACCGCTTTCCCGCCGAGACTGTAGGCGGGCCGGTGGAACTGAGCGTCAAGGTCACGCCGGCTGGCCCCACCACCCTGGTAGAGGTCGAGGCCCCGGCCGGCAAGGCCAATGGCCGCGCCCTGGCTTACGTGGCGCACGAACACCTGGGCGAGACTTTTGGCACCGCCTACGACGCTGCCACCATCTTGATCCTGTGGTTTGCGGGAGCCTCGGCCATGGCCGGGCTGCTGAACATCGTGCCCAGATTCTTGCCGCGCTACGGCATGGCCCCCGAGTGGAGCCGCGCCCACCGCCCGCTGGTGCTGATCTATACCCTGATCGCGCTGGCCGTGACCGTGGGCTTCCGCGCCAACGTGGACAATCAGGCGGCGGCCTACGCCACCGGCGTGCTGGCGATGATGACCAGCGCCGCCATCGCAGTGGCCCTGATGGCCGTTCGCCGCCGGCACCGCACCGAGGCCCTTCTTTTCGGGCTGATCAGCCTGATTTTCGTGTACACCAGCGCCGTGACAGTGCTGAGCGACCCCAAGGGCCTCTATATCGCCCTGGTGTTTATCGCCCTGGTACTGACCATCGGCATCAGCTCGCGGATTTCGCGTTCGTTTGAGCTGCGCGTCAGCAGCGTGCAGCTGGACGACTCGGCACGGGGCGTACTGGCGCAGATTCCGCTGCGCCCCCTGCGCTTCGTGTCGCACCATCCGGGGCGCACCAGCCTGGAGGAATACAGCAAGCAGGAGATGCGCGTGCGGCAGATGGTCCACCTGCCTGCCGAGGAGCCGTTTATCTTCTTGGAAGTGGAGGTAGACGATGCCAGCGAGTTTGCCAACGTGGTGGAAGTGACCGGAACGATGGTGGGGCCTTATGGCGTGCTGAAGGCACGCGGCTCCAGCATTCCCAATACGGTGGCCGCCTTGCTGCTGCACCTACGCGGCCAGGGCGCCCCGCCGCAGGTCTATATGCGCTGGACCGAAGAAGACCCAGCCCACCTGCTGCTGGACTTTATCGTGGGCGGACGCGGCGACGTGCCGCCCATCACCCGTGAAATCCTGCGCCGCGCCGAGCCGGACCGTGACCGCCGCCCGATTGTGCATGTGGGAGGCTGAGGTGGCGGCGCAGCTCACTCCCCCACTGCCCGAGATTCTGCGCCGCCTGGACTGCTGGTACGCGGCGCATACCCCAAACCTGTACCGGACCCTGCGCCCCGGCATCTCGGAGGAGTGGCTGGCCGGGT
>JAUNHF010000141.1 GCA_030524065.1 Deinococcus sp. | reverse complement strand
CCCGCGCCGAGGCCGAGCGCGGCGGGCACATCTCCTTGCAGTGGGCGCACAACCGGGAAGTGTCGCTGGCGCTGCGGTCACGCGGTATCATTCCCGACTACCGCGAACCGGGCATCCTGCGCCTGGCCCCGGTTGCCTTTTACAACAATGAAGACGACGTGAGCGCCACCGTGCAGGCCATCCGCGAGATCATTGACTCCGGCGAGTACCACACGGTGGGTGAGGGCAGCGCGGTGTCCTGACGCCTGCCGCTCCCCCCGCCCTAGTCCTGGTGCAGCCGGGCTTCTTCTGGGGTGGGGGCGCGGCCGGTGCAGGGCAGGTCTGCTTCGCCCTCGTCCTGCATGGGTAGAGTGAGGGCCTGTGCACTGCCGGCCTGGCCGGGGCGCACCCGGTAGTAGCGCCGCAGCCACTGGCTCAGGCCGCCCAGGTCAGGAAACAGGGTGCGCTCGCTGACATTGGCCTGGTCCAGCTTGTCGCGGATTTCGCTTTTCAGTCCAGCCGGCAGAATAAGCTGCTGCACGGCGCCGTCGTGGGTTTCTAGCCAGTCTTCCAGCCTGGCGCCGGGGCTGGACAGCATCGAAAACAGCGCCGACTGCTGCACGATGCGCTGGTCCAGCGAGGGCGGTTCCAGAAACAGCAAAAAGGGCTGTCCGGCCACCGTTTCGTACTGTTCCAGCCAGCTGGTATCACTGTCAAAACCCAGGCGGCTCTGCGTAAAGCCCCCCGCATTTTTGCCCAGCGCGTCCAACATATCCACCGTGAATACGGCGCTGCCTTCGTGTTCTAGCAGCTGGCGCAGCGGCGCGGGTAAGCTGGCGTTGGTTTCGGCAAAATTGAGCATCCACACGACCCCGTCTTCGGCGTGCAGCGCCTCGGAAGCGGTTGCAAAGTGCAGCGCGACCAGCGGCGAGTACGACCAGTCCAGCAGCCGGGTGGGCAGGCCGTGATGCTGGCCCACCGCCAGCCAGTACCACAGCAGGTCACGGTCGGGCACGCTGCCGTAGGCATACTTGCGAAAGGCCCGCACCAGGTGCCGCTCCAGTTCGCGTGGGTCGCCCCCCAGCCGCTGGAGCGAGGTGGTCAGCGGAAGCCGCCGCCCCTGCCCCCGGAACACATACGGCGAGCGAAAACGCTGCAAGGACTCGTTCCAGGCGTCCTGGTGCAGCAGTTCCATCAGTTCGCTCCAGCTGGAAACCCGGTGGGTCTGCATGGGGCACGTCCTTTCACTTCCGGGCGGCAGAAGAAGTCCAGGTGAGGGCAGGAACAGGGGCGCGGCAGGTAATCGCCCGCCGCGCCCGCCCGTTCGGCGCAGAGAGCGCTTAGCTCTGAGTCTGGCCCTGGTTGGTCAGCTTCTTAAAGGTGTTCAGTGCCTGGGCCACCACTTGATCCATGTTGTAGTAGCGGTAGGTGGCGAGGCGGCCCACAAAAGTCACGTCGCTGCGTGCCTGCGCCAGAGCTTCGTAGCGCTTGTACAGCTCGGCGTTCTCGGGGCGGGGCACCGGGTAGTAGGGGTCGCCCTCGGCACGCGGGAACTCGTACACCACGCTGGTCTGGTGGTGGCGCTGCCCGGTGATGTGCTTGAACTCGCTGACGCGGGTGTAGGCGTAGTCGTTGGGATAGTTCACCGTGCCGACCGGCAGCAGGTACTCCGCGTCGTGCGTTTCGTGCCGGAATTCCAGGCTGCGGTAGGGCAGCGGCCCGTAGCAGTGGTCAAAGAAAGCGTCGACCGGCCCGGTGTAGATCATGTGACGCCAGGGAATCACGTCCACAATCTCGCGGTAATCGGTATTCAGCATCACTTTGATGTTGGGGCTGCTCAGCATGTTCTGGAACATCCGGGTGTAGCCGTGCAGCGGCATCGCCTGGTACACGTCCGCAAAATAGCGGTCGTCGCGGTTGGTGCGGGTGGGCACACGGGCGGTCACGCTGGCGTCCAGCTCGGAGGGGTCCAGGCCCCACTGCTTGCGGGTGTAGCCCCGGAAGAACTTCTGGTACAGGTCGCGGCCTACTCGGCTGACCACCACGTCTTCGGAGGTGCGGACCTGCTCCACCGGCTCGGCCACCGACGCAAAAAAGTCTTCCAGCTCGAACGAGGTCAGGTTCAGGCCGTACAGCGTGTTGACCGTATCCAGGTTGATCGGCATCGGCACCAGCTGGCCGTCTACATTTGCCTTGACGCGGTGCTGGTAAGGCCGCCACCGGGTGAACTGTGACAGGTACTCGAACACATCCGCCGAGTTGGTGTGGAAGATATGCGGGCCGTACGGGTGAATCAGCACGCCAGCGTCGTCGTAGCAGTCATAGGCGTTGCCGCCGATGTGGGAGCGGCGGTCCACGATCAGCACCCGCTTGCCGCTGTCGGCCAGACGCTCGGCCAGGACGCTGCCGGCAAAGCCCGCGCCCACGATCAGATAATCAAAAGGTTGTCCGGCGATACTGCCTGAAGACGCGCCGGACACGGGAGCCTGGGTCAGCTCCCCAGCCTGCTGGTCAGAGGTGAGCTGACCAGTGGTGCGTTCTTCGCTGGGGTGGTGTGGGTGGGATTCAGTCATCGGCGGCTCCTTGTGCGGCGTCTGCGTGCGAAATTGGGTACTTCTGTGCGGCGGCCCGCTCCATCTGCGCGGCCATGTCCTGCCAGGTGCGGTCCCAGGACAGCCCAGCCAGGAAAGCGTCGGCGCGGGCTTGCCGCTCGGCGGCGGCGGGAGTGCCGGCTTCGGCCAGCACGTCGGCGCAGGCCGCTTCAAAGTCATCTGCACTGTCAGCGATGCGGACCATGTCGCCTACACCGTAGGGCTGCACCACATCGCGGATGCTGGTTGAAACCACCGGCACGCCGGCGGCCAGATACTCGGGCGTCTTGGTGGGACTGATAAATTCGGTGGCCTCGTTGCGGG
The DNA here is from genome assembly GCA_030524065.1 of Deinococcus sp. GTDB lineage: Bacteria > Deinococcota > Deinococci > Deinococcales > Deinococcaceae > Deinococcus. The sequence continues at coordinate 2,353 of JAUNHF010000141.1, read as the reverse complement.
CAAACGGCAGCAGCGCCACGTCCCAGCCGCTCAGGTAGGCGGGCAGTTCGGCGTAGCTCTTCATGCCCAGGTAGTGCAGATTGGGGGCGCGGGGCAGGTCTTCGGGCGCAATTTTGACCACGGGGCCAATCAAGGTGAACTGCCACTCAGGGCGGCGCCGTGCCAGTTCTGCCACCAGCGCGATGTCAAAGCGTTCATCAATCACGCCGTAAAATCCCAGCCGGGGCCGGGCGACGCCCGCCTGATCGGCTGGGTCCGGCTGCCCAGCGCGGGCCTGGGCAAAGTGGTCCACTTCCACGCTGGAAGGAAAGGGATGCGCGTTGCTGTGCTGCTCGCGCTTGGCCTCGAACAGGCGGTGCCCACCCGTAAAAACCACGTCGGCCTGTGCGAACAGCTGCTGCTCACGCCCACGCAGCTCGGGCGGCGCACCCCTGAAGTTCGCCAGCTCGTCCATGCAGTCGTACACGGTCACGCGGGGGTGCAGTTCGGCGGCCACTGGCAGCTCCATCGGGGTGTAGACCCACAAGTCGTACTCGCGTAGGCTCTCTTCGCGCACCAGCTGGCCTAGCAGGGCAGCCGTGCGCCGCTGCGACTCGTCCGGGCTGTGGCCGGCCTCGATATAAGGCGTGCAAACAGTAACCCCAGTGGCCTGCTTGGCGCGGCGCAGTTCGTCAGGGTGATTACCGAAAATCGGTTCCTCAATGTAGTAGACAGGCCTGGTCTTGGCCGCGCGGGTCATCAGGTGCTGTGGCCGCTGAAACACGAAGTCCCAGCGCAGATGGGACAAAACCAGCAGCGCCGGCACAGAAAGCGGCCTCGTGGAGGACTGGGTCATGACGGACTCCTTTTCGTGAGGGATATTTGCTTGAGGCGACGGCCAGGTGAGGACCGAAGTTTTCTAAAACTACTCTGCCCACAACAGATCGAAAGTCAGATTTTCCTGTTGTTGGCGTTTGATTAAAATTGCCTCAGGATTGAGCCAGTGCACCTGCTGGCAGAGTTGCACCCCTCGGGCAGCGGTCTGGCTACACTAGACAGTCCGTGTCCGTAGCTCGTTTCGCCCTTTCCCTGTCTTCCGCTTCTGCCCTGCACCCGGCCACTGTCGTCGCCCTGCCCGCCCGGAATGAAGAGCCGGACATCCGCGCAGCGCTGCGGGCCTTGGCGGGGCAGCGGGACGGTTTGGGCCGCCCCCTGGCCGTGCAGGCAGTGCTGCTGGTCAACAACACCACCGACCAGACCGCTGCCCTGGCCCGCCACGAAGCGGAGCAGTGGCCGCAGCTCCAGCTGGCGGTGCGCGATGAACGCTGGAGCGCGGCGCAGGGCGGTGTGGTAGAGGCGCGCCGCCGGGCGCTGAACTGGGCCGCGCAGGTGGCCGGTGAAGGCGGCGTGATCGTCAGCACCGACGCCGATACCCAGCCGGCGCCTGACTGGCTGTGGCAGCTCACCGCGCCGCTGCGGTCGGGTCAGGCCCAGGCGAGCGCTGGCCGCATCCTGCTGGACCCGGCCGAGCGCGCGGCCCTGCCGCCGGCCGCACGCCGCACACATCTGCTGGACAGCGTCTAAAGCTTGTGGGCGGTGTCGCTCACGGCCAGTCTGAACCCCTACCCTGCCGACCCCTGGCCGCACCACTGGCAACATTTCGGGGCCAGTCTGGCGCTGACCGTGGCCGCTTACCGGGCGGTGGGCGGCATTCCTGATGTGCCTGCGCTTGAAGACATGGCGCTGGTCCGGGCCCTGCGGCAGCGGGACTTCACGCTGCGTCATACGCCGGCGGCGCGGGTCTACACTTCGGCGCGGCGCTCTGGGCGGGTGGCAGTGGGGCTGTCCACCCAGTTGCAGGAGTGGGCGGCTGGCCCGCACTCCTGGCGGGTGCCCAGTGGCCGCGAAGTGGCGGCCTTGGCGCGGGCCGAAGCGGGGCTGCGCCGGGCCTGGCTGGGTGAACCTGCTGGCCCGGCGCTGGCGCAGCTGTGGCGGGTGCCGCTGGGCGCCCTGTGGGCAGCGCTGGAGTGCCCTTATTTCGGACAAGCCTTAGAGCAGGCGCACGCAGCGCAGGTGGCCGGCGGTGAGTGGAGCAGGGTGTTCCCAGCGGTGCCGGTGGAGCAGGCGCTGGCAGAGGTGCGGGCCGAGCTGGCTCTGGCCCGTGCCCAGGCTCAGCTGCCTGCGTCTACGGTCCGCTGAAACACGTCCAGCCGGTAGCCCTGCTCTGCATTGCCATGACGCTCGGCGTGCAGGTGCGCTAGCCCCCGGCCCACGCGGGCCAGCGCAGCCTCATGCACCGCGTCGCCGGTCTGCGGGTAGTCGTGGACCAGCGGGGTCCAGTGAACCAGCAGCAACGTGCCGCCGGGCTCCAGCC
>JAUNHF010000140.1 GCA_030524065.1 Deinococcus sp. | reverse complement strand
CCAGGGTCTGAGCAACAAGGAGATCGCCCGCGAGCTGGGCGTAAGCCCCGACACTGTCAAGGACCATCTGGCGCGGATGTACGGCAAGCTGGACGCCTGCGACCGCACCGAGGCGGTCAGCCGCGCCCGCACCATCGGCCTGCTGGAGTAGGGGAGCGGAACTCCGGCAACAACAGGCGCGTAGTAGAAGAATGACCGAGCGCGAAGAGGACCGTCCCCAGGAGCAAGCACCGCAACCGTCTCAGCCTGCTGCGGCGGGTCGGGAAGCCACCCGCCTGCACGAGTTCTTGCAGCAAACGGCCGAACGGGACCGCCCCGGCGACGTGTTCGAGCTCGAATCACCCCGGATGCTTGAAGCCCATGTGAACGGCCGCATTTGGAGCAAGCTGGGGGCGATGGTGGCTTACAAGGGCCAGCTGACTTTTCAGCGCGAGGGGATGCTGTCTGGCGGCATGATGAAAGCGCTCAAGCGCGCCGCGACCGGCGAGATGACCCCGCTGGCCCGGATTGAGGGGCGCGGGGTGTGTTACTTGGCGGACAAGGGCAAACAGATCACTATCCTGCGGCTGGAAGATGACACCCTGAATGTAAACGGCAACGACCTGCTCGCTTTTGAGGATAGTGTCGGCTATGACATCACCATGCACCGCCGCATGGCCGGCTGGGCCAGCGGAGGGCTGTTCAGCGTGCGCCTGAGTGGCCGGGGGCTGGTCGCCCTGCTCAGCCACGGGCAGCCGCTGACCCTGCCGGTGCGGCCCGGTGAGCCGGTGACGACCGACCCCAACGCCACTGTGGCCTGGAGTGCGGGGCTCAGCCCTGAGCTGCGCATGGACCTCTCGCTCAAAACGCTGCTGGGGCGTGGAGGCGGCGAAACCTTCCAGATGGTGTTTGAAGGCAGCGGGTTCGTGGTGGTGCAGCCTTACGAGGAAACGCCTGTGCTGGTCAGCAGCAGTTAACGGCCCAGCCAAAAAAGCGGAGCGGGCCCCCGCCGGGGCGGCCGCTCCTGCTCTCCAGAACTGCACTGTCAGGGCTAAGCTGACCCCATTGAACTTCAGTCGGTGGCCGCTGCCTGAGCCGGGGCACCTGCGCTGGCCGCGTGCGAGAAGCCTGCTTCCAGCTCGGCCAGGGAGCGCTCGGCGGTCATGGCAGCGCGGGTGCCGGTCCCCACGCTGGTTGCCAGCTGGCGGTACACCCAGTCGCTCACGTCGCCGGCGGCAAACAGCATCGGCACGCTGGTAAAGATATCCTCGCGCACATCTACGTAGCCGTCTTCGCGCAGCTTGACCGTGTCTCCCAGGAAGCTGGTGTTGGGGATGTGGCCGATAAAGACAAACACACCGTCGGTCTCCATCACGCTTTCTTCGCCGGTCTTGAGGTTCTTCAGCCGCACGGCATTCACCTGCTCGTCGCCCAGGATTTCTTCGACGGCGGTGTCCCAGATAAACCGCATCTTCTCGTTGGCGAACACGCGGGCCTGGGCCGACTTGTTGGCGCGCAGGGTATCGCGGCGGTGGATCAGGGTCACTTCGTCGGCAAACTTGGTCAGAAACAGGCCTTCTTCCACGGCTGCGTCGCCGCCACCCACCACCACGACCTTTTTGCCTCGGTAAAAAAAGCCGTCACAGGTGGCGCAGGTGCTGACGCCCTTGCCCCAGAACTTTTCTTCGCCGGGCACACCCAAGCGGCGCGGCTCGGCGCCCGTGGTCAGGATTACCGACTTGCTCTGGTAGCTTCCGGCAAACCCCTGCACGGTAAAGGGATACTCGCTGCCGCTGGGGTCATGCTGGACGCTCTGCACTTCGTCCATCTCAATCACGGCGCCAAACTTCTCGGCCTGCTGCACCATTCGCTGGCTCAGCTCCAGTCCGCTGATGGCTTCGGGGAACCCAGGATAGTTTTCCACCTCTTCGGTCTGGGAAATCTGGCCGCCGGGCATGCCACGCTCCAAAACCAGCGTGCTCAGTTCGCCGCGGCCGGTATAGATGGCTGCCGTCAGTCCAGCGGGGCCGCCGCCCACGATAATTACGTCGTACTGCTGGGGATGTTCCGTCATGCGTTCAGGGTAGCACCCAGCCAAGCGGGCGGTCCGGGCCAGCGCCACAAAGGGAAGGCCGGCACAGGCGACTGGCCCAGCAGCTTAATGCAACGCTTTGGTTTGCGCCCGCACCGGCTCAGGCTCCCTTTGCGGCCTAGGGTAGTCCCTACAATAGCCGGGTGATTGTTTACCTCTCAGGCACAGTGCGCGAAGTGCGCCCCAGCAGTGCCGTTGTCCAAACCGGAGGCCTGGGGTACGAGGTCTTTTGTCCGCAGTCCACCCTGGCCCGCCTTAAGCCCGGTGAAGGTGCCGAGCTGCACACTCGCTTTATCGTCCGTGAGGACGCGCAACTGCTGTTCGGCTTTCAGGACACCGACAGTGCGCAGCTGTTTGATCTGGTCACCGGAGTCAGCGGCGTTGGTCCCAAGCTGGGCCTGGCGCTGCTGTCGGCCATGCCGGTCTCTACGCTGGCACAGGGCATTCTTGACGGCGACACAGGACTGCTGTCCAGCGTCAGCGGAGTGGGCAAGAAAACGGCCGAGCGCCTGATTCTGGAGGTGCAGGCCAAGGTGCCCGCCCATCTCGCTGCGCCGGCCCCTGGCGGCAAGCCTGTGACCGTGACCACCGCCGGCGCCGACGCTATAGACGCCCTGATGGCACTGGGCTTCCGCGAGCCGCAGGTCCGCACGGTGATTGCCGGTTTGCTGGCCGACAACCCAGACCAGGGCGCCGACGCCCTGATTCGCAAAGGTCTGGGACAACTCCGCTAGGCCACGTCACCTCCGCGCGCCGCGCACACTGGGTCGGGAGTGGATACGCCGGCTTCCGGCATTCTCCTGGCTGCGGAGCAGGCCGCCACACGCCTTCTTACTTCACGCAGAGGGACAGCGAACAATGACGCAAAACAACACCAAGGATGGAGTTGATTTCCAGGTTCAGGCCCGTGAAACTGGCGGACAAGATCAGGGCATCTCGGTCAATTCTGGCTCGGAGCAGCGCGGCCAACTCACCTCCGAAGAGCAGAAAGTCAGCTGGCTGGAGCTGTTCTTTGATTTGATTTTTGTGACTTCGTTTGACCAGCTCGCCAAGCGGCTGGGCGACAGCTTCTCGCCCGAGAACGTCGTTATCTTTTTGCTGATGTTCGCCGCGCTGTGGTCGGTGTGGGCTGGGAACACGCAGTTTGCGGCCCGCTTTGGCAACGAGAACCGTATCTACCGCTGGGGCACGTTGGTGGAACTGCTGACCCTGGGCGTGCTGAGCCTGACCCTGCGCGGTGATCTGAGCGATGTCGGCTGGCTGTTTGCGGCGGCTTACGCCTTTAACCGCTTTACGCTGGTCGCCATGTATCTGCTGGTGTCGCGCTCCGAGCCGGCCGCAGCCCGCTTCGCGCAGATCACGGCGGCGGGCCTTGGCCTCTCTGGGGTGCTGTGGCTGCTCAGTATTCCCAGCAGTGACACCCTGACCCTGGTGCTGTGGGGCCTGGCCCTGTTGGTCACGGTGCTCACGCCCCTGGTGGCCCAGCGCTACCACCACAACGCCTTACCGCACCATGAGCACCTGCCTGAGCGCGTGGGTCTTTTGCAGATCATCGCACTGGGCGGCATTGTGACCGAGCTGGTCGCGGGTGGCCGTCAGCAGCAGCTGACCTTGCAGGATCAGGGCCCCACGTTCCTGGCGCTGATCACCTGCATTGCGCTCTTCCGGCTTTATTTTGATCAGTCGCGCGCTCTGCCCGTGCTGCTGGCGAATTTGCAGTCGCGTGGCGGCACCCTGATGGCCTGGCTCTACGCCCATCTGCCGCTGACCATCGCCATCATGATGCTGGGGGTGGGCTTTGGACACGGGATTGCCTACGAAGACGAACACCACGATCAGCTGAACCTGAGCTTGGTGAGCTGGTCGCTGGCCGCTGTCTTTGCTTCGCTTGGGCTGATTCGCTACGCGGCTTCGCGCCTGATCAGTGTGCCGTCGCTGGACCGTTCTATGGCGGCGTTGTTGTTGGGCTTGGCGGTCAGTCTGGGCCTGGCGGCCACCCATATAGATACGCTCACGTTGCATCTGGCGACAGCCGCGGTCACTGTGGCGATTGCCCTCGTGACGGCCAAAGACGCTGCAACCAAGCGCTTGGGAGCGGTAGAAGAGCGCATTTTGGAAGAACACGGCTCGCATGACTAGGCGCTGAAAAGCTGGAAGTCTTGTCAGAGGAGCCCCCGAATCATGGACGCCTGCGCGTCTGGCGGGGGCTTGGCGCTGGGTTGACGCCGCTATTCTGAGGTTATGTCCGCCGAGCCATCTGCCCTCCAACCTTCCCCACAGCCGCTCAGTCACGCCGATTACCTGCGTCTCCGCGCCGAACTGGAGCGCCACAACCGCGCTTACTACGAGCAAGACGACCCCGAAATCCCCGACGATGAGTACGACACCCTGGCCCGTCAGGTTCGCGCCGCCGAGGCCGAGCATCCGGAGTGGGCCGCCTCCGGCAGCCCCACCGAGGGAGTGGGCGGGGCCGTCAGTGCGGCGTTTGAGGCGGTGGACCATCCCACACCCATGACCAGCCTGGACAACGCCTTTGATGACGCCGAGCTGAGCGGCTGGCAGGAACGGCTGGCCCGCTCGCTGAACATGGACCCAGCCGCTTTGGAGGCCCCCGGAGCGCAGTTTCACTATACCGGCGAACTGAAGATTGACGGCCTGAGCGTGAACCTCTACTACAAGGCCGGCGAATTGCAGTGGGCGGCCACGCGCGGCAACGGCCGCACCGGCGAAAAGGTGACGGCGCAGGTGCTGACCATTGCCGGCATTCCCCAGCAGCTGCCGGGCCTCAGCGGCGAACTGGAAGTGCGCGGCGAAGTTTACCTGTCCCGCGACGATTTTGCCGCTTACAACGCCCGCGCCGAGGAGCTTGGGGAGCCGCTGCTCAAGAATCCGCGCAATGGAGCCGCCGGAGCGCTGCGCCAAAAAGACCCCGAACTGACCCGCCGCCGGGGCCTCAGGGCCATCTTTTACTCGCTGGGCAAGCGCGACGGCGTGCCGGCCCGCACCCAGTGGGAGGTGCTGGAGTGGTTGGCCGCGCAGGGCTTCCCGGTCAGCCCTTACTCGCGCCCGCTGCATGGGCTGGCCCAGGCGCTGGCCTATCACGCCGAGATGACCGCTGGCCGCGCCGACTTGCCCTTTGACGCTGACGGAACCGTGATCAAGCTGGACGACCTGAGGTTGCAGGAAGAAGCGGGGTTGACCAGCC
>JAUNHF010000139.1 GCA_030524065.1 Deinococcus sp. | reverse complement strand
TTCGTCCTTGCCCTGCACCTTCAGCCCGCCCTGCGCGGTGGCCGTCTGCGGGAGCAGGCCCACGTGGCCCATCACGGGGACGCCCGCAGCGGTCAGGCGCTGCACGCAGGCCAGTTCATTGGGCGCCGCACCTTCGAGCTTGACTGCGTCGGCGCCCGCTTCCTGTACCAGCCGCACGGCGGCGCGCAGGGCTTCTTCCGGCCCCAGCTGATAGGTGCCAAACGGCAGGTCCACCACCATGAACGTCTGCGGCGCACCCCGGCGCACAGCGCGGGCGTGGTGCAGCATGTCGCTCAGCGTGACCTGCGCGGTGCTCTCGTAGCCCAGCACCACGTTGCCTAAGCTATCGCCCACCAGAATCAGGTCCACGCCGGCCCCCTCGGCGTGCCGGGCCTGGGCGCAGTCATAAGCCGTGACCATCACCAGTGGGGCCGCCGGGTTCATCAGCTGCGGCAGGCTCAGTTTTTTGCGGGGGGGCGCGTCGCTCATAGGTCAGAAGGTAGCACCGCTGCCCGCTGGTGTCCTCACTGCGCGGCTAACGCGGCCAGCAGCGCCCGCAAGCCACCGCCGAAGCCCTCCAGGCGCGGCCAGCTCGGTGGGAACGGCTGGCTGGCGGTGACCTCGTTGGGCACCACCACGGCCCGCACGCCAGCGGCCACGGCGGCGGTGGCCCCGTTCAGGCTGTCCTCAATGGCGAGGCACTGCTCAGGGCGCAGGCCCAGACGCTGCACGGCAAGGCTGTACAGCTCCGGGTCGGGCTTGACGCGGGCCACGTCGTCCTTGGTACACAGCGTCTCGAAGCGGTCCAGCAGGCTGTGCTGGGTCAGCCAGTCGGTCACCCAGTCGCGCCCCGAACTGGTCACCAGAGCCAGCCGCAGCCCGGCGGCCTGGGCTTCGTCCAGCAGGGCCACCACACCGGGGCGCAGGTCTTGCCCGCGCAGTTCTTCCAGCAGGCCCCGGTGCAGTTCGCCGCCCACCCGCTCACGTTCAGCCTGCACCTCCTGGGGCAGCCCGGCCCAGGGGTCGAACGCGCCCCAGGTGCCGATGCCGCGCTGCCAGTCGCGTAAGTGCAGCTCCCGCCCGTGCAAACCGTACAGCCGCTGCCAGTGCCGGAACTCGGTGGTTTCGGTGTCCATGACAGTGCCATCAAAATCGAACAGCAGGGCCTGGATGCCGGAGGTCGCAGAGGAAGAGGAGGTCATGGGGCCAGTCTAGAGTGAGCAGTCTAAAGCGGGCTGCCTGGAGATGGCAGGCTGACCAGCAGGCCCCTACACTCTGGCTATGCTCAGAATCCTGCTCAGCTGCCTCGCGCTCGTGCTGCCGGGCCTCGCCTCAGCTCAGGCTGTGTCTGGCGTACCTGTTTCGTGTGCGCCCGTCACCGACTGCTTGGGCGGGATGAATCAGGCTGTGCTCCCAGGAGGGGCTGTGGCGCTGCCCCCGGTTACGCTCAGGCTTCGGCCACGGGCGGCCACTTCTACGCGACTCCGCGCCGAGCCGCTTGCCCGGGCCGAAGCAGCGCGGGGGAACACCTGGACCCTGCCTCTCCCCGTGCGGAACATCAGCACCGAGGTAGCGGAGGTGGTGTGGGGTGTAGCCAGCTACGATTATGAGCTGCTGGACGCGGCGGGCCAAGCGCTGCCCTTTCAAGGGATTCGCCTGTTTCCAGCGGTGGCTGACCTGACGCGCTGCCCGGCGCAGGCCCTCTGTCAGCGCGCCTTCCAATTGAATCTTCCCCTTGACCAGGCGAGCTGGAAGGTGCCACTGCTGCCCGGTGACTACACGCTCAGGGTGTCTTTACGCCACTTTTGGGTAGACGGTCAGACACACGACCTGGGCACGCTCGACATCCCGCTCACCCTGCGCTGACCCCACCTCAATCAGCGCGGCACCATCACCACGGCGTTGGGGATGTCGCGGCTCCAGGCCGGGTTCAGGTAGCCGCCCAGGTCGGCGTAGCCTCCAGTCAAGTACACAGCGCTGCTGCCGCCGCTGTCCATCCGCACGGCGTCGCTCAGGCCAGCGGCGCGCAGGGCGGCCAGCAGCTGCTCCGGCGTGCCGCGCTCCAGATAGGCGAAGGTGGGCCAGCCGTCAAGCAGGCCAAAAGCGGTCTGGTGGGTGGCCCGCCAGATGCTGCCCGACGTGTCAAAGCCCTCGCGCTGCGGATTCAGCACGCTCTGGCCGCCGCGTAGCAGCAAAGGGCCAGCGCTCAGCGCGTCCTGGGCACTGGGCCAGGGGGCGTCGCCTGCGTTCCATTCCAGCCGCAGGCCCAGTGGTGCGCCTGCCGTGCGGGGCAGCGCCGGAAAGCGGGCCGGGTCAAAGGTGAGGTACAGGTTGCCCGGCTGGGTGGTCACTGTGCCGCTCTGCGCGGCCAGCACCCGGTCCGTGCCGGGGCGAACGGTCAGCGTGACCAGCCCAGCCGCGCCCACCGTGCGCCCGTCGCCGGCCCAGGCGGTCAGCAGCTCGGGGCGGGGCAGGGGCGTCATCTGATTCACGGTCAGGCGCTGGCCGCCCGCTTCCGCCACGTAGCGCGGCGCGGGGTAGCCCAGCAGCACCTCGCCCGCCGGGGTAAAGCCCAGCGTGGCCCGCTTTTGCAGGCTGCCGATCCGCATCACGCCGCCCTGCGCCACCAGGTCCACCGGCTTGCCGCTTTGCATATCGAAATACCCGCCGTTGATTCCGGCCACGCCGCCCGCCGAGCGCACCAGCGCCGCCAGGCCGGTGCGCTGGCCCCAGGGGGCGGTGACCACGCGGGGCCGGTAGCGGCTGGGGTCAAAGCTGAGCAGGCTCAGGCCGCCGCGCTGCTGGTAACGCACGCCCTGGGGCAGCAGCTCCGGTGCCACCGGCGGGGTTTGGCTGCGGTCGCGGTACACCACCGTGTCCAGCACGATGCGGGCCGGATTTTGCAGCGTAAAGATGCGGGTCTGCCCGCCGCCGGTCAGCAGGTCCAGCTGGCTGCCGCCGCCCAGCGGCGAGATCAGCAGCACTGCGCCGCCGTCCAGAATCTCGGAGCGGGCCGCCGCGCGGGTGTAGGGCAGCGACAGGGTCACGCCGCCGTCGCGCTGCTGCACCTGATAAAAGGCCTCGCCGCCGCCCTGGAGTTCCAGCACGGTGCGCTGGAACTCCACGGTGCGCTGGCGGCTAGTGCTGTGGCGCACGCTTTGCAGGATGTGGACTGGGCGCCCGGCCGCTGCTGTAGCTGTATTTGTACCCGTACCCGCCGCCGGGCTGGGCGGCAAGGTGCCCGCCGGAACACTGCGCGGGGCCGGCACCTCAATCGCCTGTGGGGTCACACGGAGCGGCAGCCCCAGCGCCTGTAAGATGTCCAGCTCCACGTACAGGCTTTGCCCCACCTGCTGCGGGGCGGGCAGGGCCGCGGCGGGCGCGAATCCCACGGCCTGCCAGCCGCGCCCCGGGGCCCAGCGCAGTTCGCGCCCACCGTACAGCAGCCGCAGGTCCTGCGGGTCGTTGCGGACCGCCACACCCAGGCGGGGCAGGGTCCACACTGCCAGCGCTTCACCGCCGCTCAGTTCGCGGCTGTTTAACGCTGCACTCTGCGCTTCACCGCCGATGTTCAGGGGCCGGGCCTGGGCGGTGGGCAGCGCCGCCAGTGACAGGGTTGCCAGCGGGAGCGGTATCAGGGCCAGCAGCGCCGGCGACAGCGAGGCGAGCAGGGGCCGGCGGGCTGTGGTGCGCGTCATCGCGGGCAGTGTACCCTGCGTGCTTGGCAGCTGGATGAACAGCGGCGGTACAATGTGAAGGAGTTCGCAAGTTGGGGCGCTGGTGTGGCAAACTGTGAGCCATGACCCCTGGTGCATTCGCGGACCTGCCCCCACAGGCCTTGGAGCAATTGCGTGCGGCGGCCCGCACCGGGCGCTGGGGGCGGGGTGGCCTGCTGTTCCATCCGGAAGACCCGGCCGATATCCTTTATCTGCTCACGCGCGGCAGCGTGCGGCTGTACAGCCTGGGCAGCGGCGCGCGCGAAGTCACGCTGGTGGTCCACCTGGAAGGCGAGCTGGTAGGCGTGCAGGCGCTGCGTCCAGGGCAGCTGTATGGCCGCTACGCCGAGTGCGCCGACGACACCGAGGCGCTGATGCTGAGCCGCGAGACGCTGGAGCGACTGCTGCGCGACTCGCCCGAACTGGCCCAGGCCCTGACCGAGCAGATCGTGTCGCAGACGGCGGCCCTGCAAAGCCGGCTGGCTGGGCTGGTGTTCCACGAGGTGTCGCAGCGCCTGGCCCGCACCCTGCTGGAATTTGCAGACCGCCAGGGCGAGTGGAGCGGCGAGCAGCCGTTTGCGCTGCAAGACCGGCTCTCACATCAGGAACTGGCCCACATCGTGGGCAGCACCCGCGAAACGATCACCAAGCTGCTGGGCGAATTTCGCAACCGGGGCCTGCTGGACCTGGGCTACCGCCGCATCGTACTGACCGACCGCGAGGGCCTGCTGGAAGCCGGGCGCGAACCGCTGCGCTGAACTTTGGGCGGGAGGTTGGGAAGGCTCCGGCCCGCCAGACGCTGTAGGCCAAGGTCAGCCAGGACAGCTCAGGCCAGCCAGGACACAGCCCAGGCCAAGATTGTCTCCAGATTCGGTGGCTCGGGTGCGCCGGTGGGTTAGCCTGGGGGCGTGTCCGACGCTACACCGCCCGCCTGTTCCGCCACCTCCACGGTTAGCCCTGCCTCTGCTGGCCCTGTGGCCCGGCCTGGGCTGCATGGCCTGAGTGTGGCCGCTGCTTACCGCCAGGGCGCACTGCATGACTTTTTTGCGCGGGCGCAGCCCCAGGGCACCCCGCGCGAGTGGCTGCACGCCTGGGCGCGGGAGCAGGGGAGCGGCAGCGTACACCTGAGCGCAGAGCAGCGGGCGGCCCTGGTGGCGGCGCTGCGCGAGTACCACGCCCACCTGGGCCTGCTGACCCCGGCTACGGCGGCGGCCCTGGACCGGCTGGCCCACCCGGCGGCGCGGGTGGTGGTCGCAGGCCAGCAAGCGGGGCTGCTGACCGGCCCGGCCTACGCGGTCCACACGGCCGCCGACGCCGCGCTGCTGGCCCGCGAACTGAGCGACGAGGACGCCCCGGTGGTGGGCGTGTTCTGGATTGCCAGCCAGGACCACGACGCCGAGGAAGTGGCCTGGGTCAGCCTGCTGGACCTGGAAGAGCAGCTGCGCCGAGAGGTGGTGGACCTCCCCGCTGGCGGCCCAGTCGGCCGGGTGCCGTGGCGGGCCGACTGGACGGCCTCACTGCGTGCATTGCTGGGCAGCTTTGTTGCGCCGGAGCCGCACCGCCAGGCTGTGCTG
>JAUNHF010000138.1 GCA_030524065.1 Deinococcus sp. | reverse complement strand
TCCGAACACGAACCAGGCCACGACGTAGCCAGCGGGCAGCATGATGAGGGGCCATAGGCGGCACATGGCTGCCCTCTGACCCTCCTGCATCTTCACCAGCTGCAAATGTTTACTCCAGCACCTCCGCGCCGGTCTTCTCGCGCAGGTCCTCCAGCGTCACCCCCGGAGCCAGTTCCACCAGCCGCAGCCCATCCGGGGTCACGTCCAGCACGCCCAGGTCGGTGATGATGCGGTCCACCACGCCTTTGCCGGTCAGCGGCAGGGTACACTCGCGCAAAATCTTGTGAGCGTCGCCTTTTGCCAAGTGTTCCATCAGCACCACCACGCGCTGCACGCCCGCCACCAGGTCCATCGCGCCGCCCATCCCCTTGACCATCTTGCCGGGAATCATCCAGTTGGCAAGGTCGCCCTGTTCGGACACCTGCATGGCGCCCAGGATGGCGAGGTTCACGTGCCCGCCCCGGATCATGGCGAATGACTCAGCAGAATGAAAAAAGCTGGCCCCCGGCAGCGCCGTGACCGTCTGCTTGCCGGCGTTGATCAGGTCCGGGTCTACCTCATCCTCAGTAGGAAAAGGGCCGATGCCCAGCAGGCCATTTTCGGATTGCAGCCACACGGCCATGCCCTCTGGGATGTGGTTGGCGACCAGCGTGGGCAGCCCGATGCCCAGGTTCACGTAGTAGCCGTCCCGCAGCTCCTGCGCCGCGCGCTTTGCCATTTCTTCACGGGTCCAGCCCCGGGTCACTTGGGTCATGCGTTCCTCACCGTCCTTTGCTCGATTCGTTTTTCGGGGGCCGCGTTCAGCACCAGCCGCTGCACGTAGATGCCGGGGGTATCAATTTCATCGGGGTCCAGGGCGCCGACCTCCACAATTTCCTCCACCTCGGCCACCGTGACGCGCCCGCAGGCGGCGGCCAGCGGGTTAAAGTTCTGCGCCGCCCTGCGGTACACCAGGTTGCCCGCCCGGTCCGCTTTCCAGGCTTTGACCAAGCCCACGTCGGCGCGGATGCCGCGCTCCAGAATGTAGGTTTCGCCGTCAAAGTCCTGATGCTCTTTGCCTTCGGCCACCACAGTGCCCACGCCGGTGCGGGTGTAAAAGCCGGCGATGCCTGCGCCCCCAGCCCGCATGCGCTCGGCCAGGGTGCCCTGCGGCGTGAATTCCAGTTCCAGTTCGCCCGCGAGGTATTGCCGCTCGAACTCCTTGTTCTCGCCCACATAGCTGCTGACCATCTTGCGAATCTGGCGGGTTTCGAGCAGCAGGCCCAGGCCCCAGCCGTCCACGCCGGCATTGTTGCTCACGGCTGTGAGGTCACGCACGCCACTGTCGCGCAGCGCCCCGATCAGTGCTTCGGGAATGCCGCACAGCCCGAAGCCGCCCACGGCTACGGTTTGACCATCCGCCACGACGCCCTCAAGAGCTGCCGCAGCGCTCGGATATAACTTGTCCATGTGTAGGGCATTCTAGGGCAGATTGTGCGGGGGAGGCGTGCCGTGATGGGCCAAGCCAGGGAAGGCCACCCCACTGTTTGCAGAACTACTATAGTTCGTTACGTCCACAGCGTATTACGTCCCAGACAGACTTTTCCGCGCTACACTGCCGCTTATGCGTATTCGTCTGGACCCCTGGCCGGTGGACACCCACAGCGCTCAGCTCACCCTGACTCCGTTCAAGGGGAATGTGTTTGATGTGGAAGGCGAGTGGCGGGCGGTGGCCCCCCGCCCGCTGCCGGGCAGCCTGCGCCGGGTGCTGGTGGTGGACGGCAAGCCCCGTATGGAAGCGCGGCTGCTGCTGGAAGATGACGCGCAGGAGTTGAGCGTGGCGGGCTTTGGGGCGTACGCGGTGGGCGCGGTGGACCTGTGCCCGCACGGCACCCGCCAGGCCCGGTTTCACGGGGTAGAGGCGCGGCGGCTGCTGGCCCACAGCGGCGACCTGCGCCTGAGCGCCGAAGAGCTGATTCCCAAAAACCCCCAGACGGGCCGCCTGATTTATGACCCGCTGCGTTTCCGGGGCGCTGATGTGCTGGGGGCCCAGGCCGCCATCCAAAAGGCCATGCTGGACGCCGAGCGGGCGCTGGCTTCGGCACTGGCCTCTGCCTTGCCGCTGGACGAGGAAGACCCGGACATGTCGCCCGACACGCTGGTGCTGCAAGACGGCCCGGTGCGGGTGGGCGAGCAGGGCCGCGCCGTGCTGGGGTACATCAAAAGCCTGCACACCGATTATCTCGGCGCGGACCGCAACCCGCTGCTGCGTGACCTCAAGTGCGGCGAGCGTACGCCCATCCTGCGCTTTACGGTGGGCGACACCGGCGAAGGGCTGGCGGGAGCTGCGGGCCGCGAGCAGCGCTTTACCTGGTTCGTGCGCCTGGCCGAAGCCGAGTTTTATCAGCACCCGCTGGCCGGGGTGATGCGGCTGGAAATGCACGCTCCCGAGGACGTGGACTTTGTGCCCCGCGCCGTGCGCGACATTGCCGACCTGTCGGGCACGCTGCTGTGCCGCCTGGGCAGCGTGCCCCACAAGGATGGCCGCGCCCCGCAGAACCTGGTGCCCACCGCCGCACTGGAACAGGAAATGGGCCGCCGCCTGGGCAACGCCGAGCTGGTCACCCGCCGCATTCGCGCCCACCTGGCCGGGCAGCGCGTCCACGCCTGATGCCGCGCCATCTGTTTTTGTTGGGGGGGATGGAGGCGTTAGGCGCTTTCACACCGCCCTGGCTAGAAGTATGCGGGGAGCGCGTCGCTGTGCTGTCGCATGCCCCCAGCGAGGGGCACGCGGCGCTGTACCGCGGGCAGTGGCCGGGGTGCCGGGTGGACTTCGTGGCTCCGCAGCCGGGCGGCTCATTGGATGCAGCGCAGGCCGCCGCAGTGATTGCCAGCGCTTCGGCCATTTTCGTGGCGGGCGGTGACACGTCCCGCTCCCACGAGCTGTACGGGACCGGCCCGCTGGGCGAGCTGATTCGCGCCCGCTATCAAGCTGGCGTGCCTTACGCAGGCCTGTCGGCGGGAGCGCTGCTGGCGATGGACCTGTGCCTGATTCCCAGCGAGGATACTGGCGAGCCCGACCGCTTTGGCCCGGGCCTGGGCCTGCTGCCCGGCACGCTGCTGGGGGTCCATTTCGTCCGCTGGGGCGGCGCAGCCACATTGCACCGGCACCTGCGTGCGCGCCGGGTCGCCACCGGCTGGGGCCTGGACGACCACGTCACGCTGCATTTCCTGAGCGAAGAGGAGCCGGTCAGCTACGGCGGCCCCGCCTTCTTGCTGCACCTGGCTTGATACATCTGCCCTGATTGGTCTGTCTAATCTGTCCAACTTGTCTGGCCTGACCTGGCAGGTCTGCCTTCGCCCCCCATTTTCCCCGCCCTTAGTTTGGAGTAACCCCTATGACCCATCCTGATTCCGCTGCCTTTTCGCCTGACGCCCTCGCCCGGCCCCCTGCTACCACCACCACCACCATCGGCCTGGTGATGGGCACCGAGGACGCCACCCCTACCGGCTTCTGGTTCGCGGTTTCGCCCGGCGCAAGCGTGCAAATGGATGACCTGGTGGCCGTGCAGACCACCAAGCCGGACGGCAGCCCGGTCCGGTTTTTTGGCATCGTGGACCATGTGCGGACCCGGCATGAGGGCGTCCGGTTCGATTCCGATGTGCAGGACGTGATAGACGGCATTTTGCCCGCTTCGGTCAGCTACGCGGCGCGGGTGCTGGTCACGCGGGTGGACCCCGAAGACTTTATCCCGCCGCAGCCCGGCGACCCGGTGCGGCATGCGGTGGGCGAGGAACTTGCGCTGGCCCTGAGCGCCGACAAGATGGACTTTACCTTTGCCGGGGGCCTGCTCAGCGACGGGCAGGTGCTGCCGGTCAACTACCAGTTCGTGAACGGCGAGCAGGGCGGTCACATCAACATTTCCGGCATCTCCGGCGTGGCCACCAAGACCAGCTACGCCCTGTTTTTGCTGCACTCCATTTTTCAGGGGGCGGTCTTGCAGCAGCGGCACGAAGGCCACAACACGCGGGCGCTGATTTTCAACGTCAAGGGCGAGGACCTGCTGTTTCTGGACCAGCCCAATGCACGGGTGGACGAAAAGGAAGGCCGGGTGAATGCCCGCAAAGGGTACGGTGCCCAGGGGCGTTACGCCCGGCTGGGGCTGCCGCAGCGGCCGTTTCAGAACGTGCAGTTTCTGGCTCCGCCGCGCTCGGCAGGCGGAGACGCCATCGTGCCGGACGTGTCGCAGCGCAGTTCAGGCGTCACGGCGTTCGTGTTTTCGCTGCGCGAGTTCTGCGAGCGGCGAATGCTGACCTACGTGTTCTCGGACGCGGCGAGCAGCCTGAACCTGGGTTTTGTGATTGGCAACGTAGAAGAGCGCCTTTACCGGCTGGCCCACGAGCAAAAGGGCAGCGGCACTGGCCTGAGCGTGCAGGACTGGCGGCCCGACGAGAGCAGCGAAATCCCCGAGGACCTCAGCTTTGACGCGCTGGGCGGCATCACCATCACCCGCTTCGACCAGCTGATTTCGTATATCGAGTACAAGCTGCTGGAGGAACACGACGGCGAGGGCGACCGCAAGTGGGTACAAAAGCAAAACCCAGGCACGCTGCGGGCCTTTATCCGGCGGATGCGTGGGGTACAGAAGTACCTCAGCCCGCTGATTCGCGGTGACCTGAGCGCCGAGCAGGCCGCCCGCCTCCGCCCCGACGTGCTGAAAGCCGGCATCCAGACCACGGTGGTGGACATTCACAATCTCAGCAGCCCAGCGCAGATGTTTGCGGTGGGCGTGCTGCTGCGCGAGGTCTTTGAGCACAAGGAAAAGGTGGGCCGTCAGGACACCGTGTTCGTGGTGCTGGACGAGCTGAACAAGTACGCCCCCCGCGACGGCGACAGCCCCATCAAGGACGTGCTGCTGGACATTGCCGAGCGTGGGCGTTCCCTGGGCATCATCCTGATCGGGGCGCAGCAGACCGCTTCGGAGGTAGAGCGGCGCATCGTGTCCAACGCGGCCATTCGGGTGGTGGGCCGGCTGGATATGGCCGAAGCCGAGCGGCCCGAATACCGCTTTTTGCCGCAGAGCTTCCGGCAGCGGGCCGGCATCCTGCAACCCGGCACCATGCTGGTCAGCCAGCCCGACGTGCCCAACCCGGTGCTGGTCAATTACCCGTTCCCGGCCTGGGCCACTCGCCGCGACGAGGTCAAGGCCGCCGACGAGCGCCCGGCGGCCGAGGTGGGCGCAGAGCTGCTGGGGCTATGAGCGAACCCACCTACGTCATTGTCCCCGGCTACGGTGATTCTGGCCCCGGCCACTGGCAGAGTCT
>JAUNHF010000137.1 GCA_030524065.1 Deinococcus sp. | reverse complement strand
CCTCTAGTCTGTTGGCTTCATACTGATTGGTGCATGGGCTCAGTTTTATAATTCGCAAACTAATTTGGTCCGAGTAGGAACTGGGCTTCAGCAAATGTGAACGTCGCCTGGAGTGTGCCCCCGCTCCAGGCAGCTCAGGAAGTCCAGCACTTCGCGGTTGAACCGGTCTGGTTCGTCCACCATCACCACGTGACCAGCGCGGGGAATTTCTACGTATTTGCCGTTGGGCAGGGCCTCGGCCAGGGTGCGGCCCAGCGCAGCCGGCACCAGGGCGTCACGCTCGCCCCAGATCACCAGCGTGGGCAGGGCGATGGCGGGCAGCATCTCCGCAGTCGGGTGGCCCAACAGGTCCAGTGTGGAGCGCAGCACGTTCAGCGGCCCGGCCCGCAGCGAGTCAAACAGCACGGTGGGAATAAAGCTGAAGCGCCCGGTCAGGGCGGCGCGGGGCAGTTGCAGGGCGGCGCGGAACAGGTCGGTGTCCAGCAGGCCCGAGGCGCAGGCCAGCACCAGCGCCCGCAGCCGCTCGGGGGCATGCGAGGCCACGATGGTGGAAATCTGACCGCCCATCGAGTGGCCCAGCAGGGTCACGTCCGTCAGGTCGCGGTCGGCCAGCCAGGCCACGATCAAGTCGGCGGAGCCTTCGACGCCCAGTGCCCGGTGCCGCCAGGCAGAGCCGTAGCCGGTCAGCTCGACCACATAGACCCGGAAGTGTGCCGAAAAAGCCGGCAGGTTGCGCCGCCACCAGCGCCGTGAGCCGCTCAGGCCGTGGACCAGCACCAGTGGCGGCCCACTGCCGTACTCGCGCCAGTGCAGCACCCCTCCCCCACTCTGAAACACCTGGGCCGCCGCTTTAGCCACGGCCGGTCAGTTGTTGCAGAAACTCGGCATTGTTGCCGGTCTTGCCCATACGGGCGGTCAGCATTTCCATCGCGTCGGCCGGGTCCATATCGGAGATGACCTTGCGCAGCAGCCAGATTTTGTCCAGCACGGGCCGCTCGAGCAGCAATTCCTCACGGCGGGTACCGGACTTGAGAATGTCCAGCGCCGGGAAGATGCGGCGTTCTTCCAGCCGGCGGCTGAGCACCAGTTCCGCGTTGCCGGTGCCCTTGAACTCCTCAAAAATCACGTCGTCCATGCGGCTGCCGGTCTCGACCAGGGCGGTCGCCAGAATGGTCAGGCTGCCGCCCTCGCGGGTGTTGCGGGCTGCGCCCAGAAATTTCTTGGGCCAGTGCAGCGCATTGGAGTCCAGGCCGCCCGAAAGCGTGCGTCCGGTCGGCGGCGTGACCAGGTTGTTGGCACGGGCCAGGCGGGTGATGGAGTCCAGCAAAATCACCACATGTCCGCCCTCTTCCACGATGCGGCGGGCCCGCTCATGCACAAATTCAGCCACCCGCACGTGGCGCTGCGGCGGCTCATCGAAGGTGGACGCAATCACTTCGGCGCCTGCCACACTTTCGCGGAAATCCGTCACTTCTTCGGGGCGCTCGTCCACCAGCAGCACCATCACGTGAATGTCCGGGTAATTCTTCACGATGGAGTTGGCGATCTTTTTCATCAGGGTGGTCTTACCGGCTTTGGGCGGCGCCACGATCAGGGCGCGCTGGCCCCGCCCGATGGGCACCAGCAGGTCCACCACCCGCAGCGAAATGCCGTCGTCCATGGTGGGGTCTTCCAGCACCAGCTGGGCGTCGGGAAAGGTGGGGGTCAGGTCGTCGAACCGCGGGCGGTTCTTGGCGGTTTCGGGGTCTACCCCGTTCACCGCCTGCACGTTCAGCAGCGTGGGATAACGCTCGGTGTCACGCGGCGGGCGCGACAGCCCGATCACCTGATCGCCGGTTCTGAGCGCAAAGTCACGGATCAGGCCCGAAGTGACCAGGGCCACCCGGCTGCCCGCGTCCAGCAGGTCGGTTTGCAGGAAGCCGTAGCCGTCTTCCGACACGGTCAGGTAGCCCTCGGCCAGCTGCTGTCCACCCTGGCCCGCCTGGGCTTCAAGCAGTTGCAGAATCAGGGTGTCTTTTTTCAGCTTGCGGTACTCCTGAATGCCGGCCTGCGCGGCCAGGAGATGCAACTCCGGCAGGATTTTCTCGCGCAGATTCTGGAAGGTCAGTGTCATTCGGCCTGCTTCTCCTGCTTCGTGCCCAGCGTAGCCCAGTCCTTCATAAAGCCGTCAATGCCGGCGTCGGTCAGGGGGTGGGCCACCATCTGGGTAAAGACCTTGTAGGGAATGGTCGCCACGTCGGCGCCGGCCAGGGCCGACTGCACCACATGCTGCGGGTGACGGATGCTGGCGGCCAGCACCTGGGTGTCGATATCGCCCATGACATAGGCTTCTTTGATCTCGCGGATCAGCTGCATGCCGTCCCAGCCGATGTCGTCCACCCGCCCGGCGAAGGGGCTGATATAGGTGGCCCCGGCGCGGGCAGCCAGCAGCGCCTGAGGCACACTAAAGCACAGGGTCACGTTGGTCTTGATGCCCTCGTCCGTGAGGGTGCGGCAGGCCTGCAGGCCGGCGGGGGTCAGCGGCAGCTTGACCACGACATGCTCGGACCACTTGGCGATATCACGGCCCTCACGGATCATCTCTTCGGCGCTCAGGCCGGTCACTTCGGCGCTGATGGCGCCGCCCACCAGCGCGGCAATTTCGGTCACCACTTCACGGAAGTCGCGGCCCGATTTGACGATCAGGCTGGGGTTGGTGGTCACGCCGCTGAGGACGCCCCAGCTGCTGATTTCACGGATCTCGTCCATGATGGCTGTATTTCTTCGGAATTCCCAGCGGAGTCAGGGGTGCCAGACTGACAGATTGTTGGGGAAGATGTCTGTCTCCAGTTTACCGCGCCTGGGCGGGGCCAGCACGCAGGCCAGCACTGTCGGGGAACGACCTCTGCTAGAGTGGGGGCCAAATCAAGGCGAACGTGAGGCCAGTAGCTTTGGAAAACGGGGTCGGAGCGAGTCAGGGACAGTGAGAGCCTGACACCCACGCCCGAACGTGAAGATCCCCTCCCGCGCCGGCGGAAGAAAGGCCCTGCGCTGCCCCGCAGGCCGACTAGACCCGCCCGGTCACCCCCCGTCAGTGGGCTACAACGAAGGCCCCTGCCAGGGCGAAGTTGGGTGGTACCGCGCCGCAGCAGGCGTCCCAGCGCCGCACAGGACAAGGCATCCAGCACTGCTCTTCAGTGTCCCCTTGCCCCTGCCATGCATTGCCCAAAGGAGCCTTCATGACCCAGTCTTCCCCGACCTTTAAGCCCGTTCCCTCGCAGCCCAATTACGCCGAGCTGGAAAAGCGCATGCTCCAGCAGTGGAAAGATGAACAGGTCTTCGAGAGAACCCAGAGCCGCCCGGCCCCCAAGGGTGACTTTGTCTTTTATGAGGGGCCGCCCACCGCCAACGGCCTGCCTGCGCTGCACCACGTGCTGGCCCGCGCCTTCAAGGACCTGTTTCCGCGTTACCGGGTGATGCAGGGCTACCACGTCACCCGCAAGGGAGGCTGGGACACCCACGGCCTGCCGGTGGAAATCAGCGTGGAGAAAAAGCTGGGCTTGCAGGGGCGCAACCACGGCGCGAGCCGTGAAGAACTTGAGGAGTTCAACCGCCTGTGCCGCACTTCGGTGTGGGAAACCATCCAGGAATGGAACACCATGACCGAGCGCATGGGCTACTGGGTGGACCTGGACGACCCCTATGTGACCTATGACCAGGAGTACGTGGAGTCGGTGTGGAATCTGCTGAGGCGCCTGCATGATCAAGGGTTGCTGGCCCAGGATTACAAGGTGGTGCCGCTCAGCCCGCGCATCTCCAGTACGCTGTCCAAGGCCGAGCTGGGCGAGGTGGATTCTTACCGCATGGTGGACGACCCCAGCGTGTATGTGCGCTTTCCGGTAGTCTGGGATACGCTGCCCGAGCGGGCGCACGCGGCCCTCAGCGCCCTGAGCGGCGAGCAGCGTCAGGGTCTGAGCCTGCTGATCTGGACCACGACACCCTGGACCCTGCCCAGCAACACGCTGGCGGCGGTCAATCCCGAGCTGACCTATGTGGTGGCCCAGAGCCACGCTGGCCCTATCATCGTGGCCGAGGACGCCGTAGAGCGCCTGAGCGCCCTACACAAAGACAAAGAGCCGCTGGAAGTGCTGATCCGCTTTCAGGGCCGTGACCTGGAAGGCGCAGAGTATGAGCCACCTTTCCCTGAAGTGGCGGTAGAACTGGGCGCGGTCCGCGAGCTGCACGAGCGCCGCGCTGATGGCCGCCCGCTGCTGCACTTTGTGGTGATGGCCGACTTCGTGAACGCCGCCGACGGTTCGGGGGTGGCGCACCAGGCTCCCGTCTACGGCGCCGAGGACATGGAAGTGGCCCGGCAGTACGGCGTGCCGCTGATCTTCGGGGTGGACGACCACGGCATCTTGCAAGTCACGCATGAAAAGGGCCAGTTTTTCAAGGACGCCGATAAGGGCCTGATTCGTGACCTCAAGGAACGCGGGCTGATGTTCTGGGCGGGCACGCTCAAGCACAGGTATCCCTTCCATGACCGCACCGGCGACCCCATCCTGTACTTCGCCAAAAAAGGCTGGTACATCCGCACGGCGAAAATGGCGGAGGAAATGCTGGCCCAGAACGAAAAAATCAACTGGGTGCCGGACAACATCAAACATGGGCGCTTTGGCAAGTGGCTGGAAGGCAACGTGGACTGGGCCATCAGCCGCGAGCGCTACTGGGGCACGCCGCTGCCGTTCTGGATGTCGGACTCCGGCGACCTGAAGGTGGTGGGCAGCCGCGCCGAGCTGGAGGAGCTGACCGGGCGCGACCTGAGCGAGCTAGACCTGCACCGGCCCTACATTGACGACATCACCTTTACCCTAGGCGGTCAGGAATACCGCCGGGTGCCGGAGGTGCTGGACGTGTGGTTCGACTCGGGCGCGATGCCCTACGCGCAGTGGGGCCTGCTGCTGAATGATGAGGGCCAAGCCGTGCGCGGCGGCGAGGAGTTCAAGCGGCACTACCCCGCCGACTTTATCTGCGAGGCGATTGACCAGACCCGTGGGTGGTTCTACTCGCTGCATGCCATCTCCACGCTGCTGTACGGCCAGCCGGCCTACCGCAACGTGATCTCGCTGGGACACATCGTGGACGAAAAGGGCCTGAAGATGTCCAAGTCCAAGGGCAACGTGGTCGCGCCGCTGCCGCTGTTTGACCAGTACGGCGCCGACTCAGTGCGCTGGTACATGTTCACGGCGTCGGACCCCGGCGACCAGAAGCGCTTTTCCGAGCGGCTGGTGGGCGAGGCGCAGCGCGGCTTTGTGAGCACGCTGTGGAACGTGTACT
>JAUNHF010000136.1:5074-5344 GCA_030524065.1 Deinococcus sp. | reverse complement strand
GCCCAGCTTCACGCTGATCACGCAGTAGATGCCTTCCAGCAGGTCGTCGCCGCTGGGAGCGGGGTTGCCGCTCTTGACCATGTTCTTGTCCTTGGCGTACTTGTTCAGGATGCGGGTGTAGGCCGTTTTGAAGCCGGTCAGCGGGGTGCCGCCGTCGCGGGTGCGGATCATGTTGGCGTAGGTCAGGATGTTGTCGCTGGCATAGGTGTTGGCATGGATAAACGCCACTTCCACTTCCACGTCGGCGTGGGTGCCGCGCATCACGATGGG
>JAUNHF010000136.1:0-5064 GCA_030524065.1 Deinococcus sp. | reverse complement strand
CATACAGCAGCCGGGTGCTGTCGCTGACCAGCGAGGAGGCGAAGTTGGCGATGCCGCCTTCCTCGTGAAAAATCTCCTCGCGCACTTCGCCGGCGTGCAGGGCCGCACGCTCGTCGCGCAGCACGATTTTCAGGCCGGTCAGGTAGGCCAGTTCGCGCAGGCGGCGGCGGATGCGGTCATAGTCAAAGAGGTTCTCGAACTCGTTGAACACACCGGGGTCGGGGTGGAAGCTGACCTTGGTGCTCCAAGTCACGTCCTTGGGGGTCTTGCCCAGCACTTCCAGCGGGGTGGTCACGGCGCCCTGCTCAAAGCGGATGTGGTGCAGCTGCCCGCCCTTGTTCACGGTCACGTCAAGGTACGAGCTCAGCGCGTTCACCACGCTGGAACCCACGCCGTGCAGGCCGCCCGACACCTTGTAGGCGCCCTGGCCGAACTTGCCGCCGGCGTGCAGCTCGGTAAAGATCACTTCAATGGCGGAGCGACCTTCAGACTTCATGATGTCTACGGGAATGCCGCGGCCGTTGTCGGTCACAGTGGCGCTGCCATCCTCGTGCATGGTGACGGTAATTTCGCTGGCAAAGCCGGCCAGGCCCTCGTCGATGGCGTTGTCGATAATTTCGGTGAGCAGCTGGTGGTAGCCGTCAATGCCGGTGCCGCCCTGCACATACATGCCGGGGCGCTTACGAACCGCTTCCAGACCTTTGAGAATGCTGATGGAATCGGCGTTGTAGTTGCTGTTGGGGTTGGTCATACTCCTCCTCGGGAGCGGCACTCTGTCAAGAGGCCAAGCTCCGGTGCATCTTCGCTGCCCAGGCTCCGCAAGAAGCCCGCGCAGCCCGGTAGAACATTGGGCCCACTGAAACGTTGGGAGAGCAGGGCCGCAAAAGCCCCTGCGAACAGGGTTTATTCTAGCACGCGGGCCGCCATTCTCGAAATATCGGCAGCGAAATATGTTATTAACATAACCATGTGGCCTCCGACCCGGTTCAAGCGTGACCCTTTTCATAGTTGCCGGGTTCGGGGCACAATGGAAGACGACATGTCACGACCGACTCCGCTGCTTTGCCTGGGCCTGCTGCTGCTGGCGGGATGTGCGGCCCCTGCCGAACAGACCGCTGGGTCCGCCCCTGCGGCGCAGTCCCAGAGCTGTGCCCTGCCTGCCGGAGACGCGACCCTGCCGGAGCGCACCCGCGCCGTGTTTATGCTGGATACCAGCGGCAGCATGGTGGGCCTGGGCGACGGCCGCGCCGATATCTTTGCTGGGGTCAAGGCCGCCATCGTGCGCTACGTCGAGGAGCGGCAGCCGCAGCAGCTGGAACTGTTTACCTTTGACAGTGGTCTGCGGTCGCACCGCAGCTACAGCCTGCCGCAGGACCGCGCCGCCTTTGACCGGGACATGGCCGAGTTGCAGGCCAACGGCAACAACACCTACCTCTACCGCTCGCTGGCCGAGGCGCTGCCGGCCCTGACGCCGGACTCGGGCCAGCTGACCAATGTGTTCGTGCTGACCGATGGCGTGGACAATGATCCTACCGGCGCAGTGAACGCGGCGCAGGGCCTCTCGGCTTTTGCGGCGCGGGGGCCACTGGACAGCCTGCACTATCTGGCACTGGGCACCCAGATTCCGGCAGACGCCCTGCAAGCTGTGCAGCGCAGCCCTTACGCCGAGGCTCACACCTACCCAGTGGGCCAGCTGCCGGACCTGACCGGGCTGGGCAGCCGCTTGCAAACGGTGCGCTCCCCAGACGCGCTCACCCTGGACCTGCCGGACGGCACCCCCGTGCAGCTGTCCATGCCGCTGCTGCCGGGCCTCAGTCAGGTGTCGCTGGCGGGTGACCGGGTACAGGGCGGCGCCGTGCCGCTGCGGGTGCTGGGTCAGATTCCCGGTGGCACCGCTGGCCTGCTGTGCGCGGAGTTGCCGCAGGGTGAATCCCTGTCCACGGCGGCAGGAGCTTCCGGGTCCCAGACCAGCGCCGCCGTGGCCCGCCCACAACTGACCCTGCTGCGCTTTGCGCTGGGCGGCACCGAGGGCCTGCTCTGGCTGAACCCAGGAGCCGACCGCACCCTGCGCCCCGGCGAGTCGGTCACGCTGCGCTACGCACTTGGCCCGGCTGCGCTGCAAAAGGACCTGGCCGGTTCGGGGTTCAACACCTCGCCGGCTGAGGGCCTGAGTGCCGAGCTGCTGCACGAGCGCGGCGGCCGCCATATCGGTGTCCGCGTGACCAACACCGGCCTGGCCGAAGGCCAAACGGTGCCTCTGGAGTGGCTGTTTCCTGACGGCACTGCATTGCCGCTGACCACGGTCACGGGCGCTGCCGGGTCGCTGGCCGGGCAGGTGGCTCCGGCGACCGATACCCGCCCTGGCCGGGCGCAGCCAGCCCCGGAGACCACTTCTCCGCCGAGTGGCCCGCAGGCACCCACCGAAAATGGCGCGGCACCGGACCGCCGCGCCCCCAACTTCTGGCCGCTGCTGCTGGGGCTGGCCCTGCTGGGGGCTGCGGTGGCCGCCCTGCGGGCCGTGCAGCGCCGGCAGGTGCGGCAGCGGGCGGTGGGGGCTGCCCCCCTGATTGCCGAGCGGGCGCGGGCCGGCAGTGGGGAAGAGCGGGTGCGCCACGTGACCGTTTCGCAGGCCCCGCCCGCCAGCTCTGCTCCCCCCGCACCCTACGCCCCAGCCTTTGAGCAGGAGGTGCCCAGCATTGAGGGACTGGAATACTCGGATGACCGCTTCCTGTGCCTGTTCGGCACAGATGGGCGCATGAGTGCCGTGAATGCTCCGGCCAGCGGCGCGTTTGATGTGGGCCAGGTGGCCGGTGTGCCGCACCTCAGCGGCCTGAGGATGGAGCGCCACCGCGCCGGGCTGCGGCTGCTGCGGGTGCCGGCTGACCTGGAAGTCTCGCAGGGCACCCGTCTGCTGGGTCCCGGCGACGTGGTGCGCCCGGGCACCCTGCTGGGCGTGCAAATGGCCGAGTCCAGCCGCGCCAAGTTCCCACCGCTGGGCGAACTGAGCGGCCTGGGCCTGCCGCTCACACTCACCTCCGACGGGCAAACGCTCAAGGTGGTGGGCCGCTACGCCGAGCACCATCTGGGCCTGCCGGGCGGCATCACCGACCTGGGGGACGCCTGCAAGGCCCCCTCGCTGCGTGGCCTGCGGGTCACGCTGCTGGGCGGCCGCGTCCTGATTGCCGATATTCCGGCGCGGCTGCGGCTGCTGCGGCCCCGCGCACGCGGCGAAGGGGGCAGCGCCAACCCGCCGCTGCGCCCCGGCACATTCCTCCCCGCACACACCGAAGTACAGTTCAAGGGATATGAGGACGTTCGGTGATTGATTTTTTAAAGGCGCTGCATAATTTCGTCTGGCCCGACAGCTGGGTGAACGCCGTTCCCCTGCTGTCCCTGACGCCGACCCCGCTGGCCCTGGCAACGGCGGTGCTGTTTGTCTGGAGCCTGGCCCCGGCCTTTAAGGGCCAGGTCGGGGCCGGATTTCTGGGCTGGCTGCGGCTCACCTGGGTACTGACCCTGTTCCCGGCCGTGACTGGCGTGATTCTGGCGGTGGGCGGCGGCAAAGTCGCCAGCTCTGTGGTTGCCCCGGCGGCCGTGCAGCAGGAACTGTGTGGGCAGGTTGCCAACCTCACCCGCTACTGTCGGCCGGTTGACCCACCCCGCGACCTGGAGCACTGGATGTACACCGGCTTCACGGTCCTCAGCCTGCTGGCGGTAGAAGCCCTGGCACGGGACCGCTGGAACGGCGAGTTCCTGGGGGTCAACCTTGGTCTGAAGCTCTTGCCGGTGCTCACCCTGTTTCTGGCGGGCTGCGTGTACATGATCGGCCGGGTGGCGATATATCCGGGCAATTCGGTCGGAACCTGAAGACTGGACCTTAAAGCAGGTCCGCTTGTGCGCGGAAGCGGACTTCTGAGCGGGCTGGCCTCTACCCTGGCTTCATGTCTATCTTTCAGCCGCTTGACCTGTCTATCTGGCCCCGCGCTGCCACTTTTGCGCACTACCGCGCCCACCCCTGCACGTTTAATGTCACGGCGGAGATGGACGTGACCGCGCTCAAGGCGGCCCCGGTGCCTTGAGCGCCAGCGCTGATATACGCGGTGTGCACAGCCGTAAACGCCCTGCCTGCGCTGAGAATGACTCTGCAAGGTGATCAGCCCGGTTACTGGGGACACATTTTACCCACCTACACGGTGTTCCAGCCAGAAAGCCAGACTTTCGCAGTGCTGTGGACCGAGTTGGGCGACTCATATGCAGACTTGCAGGCCCATGCCGCTTCGCCGGAGTTTTATCCCAAGGGCAGGCCGCCCGCTCACGCCATCAATGTCTCCACCGTGCCCTGGCTGGGGTTCAGCAGCTTTGAGCTGACCTTTGCGGGCGAGGAGGAGTATCTGTTGCCGGTCTTCACAGCGGGGCAGTACCGCGAGCGGGCGGGGCGGCTGTGGCTGCCGCTGTCGGTCAAGGCCAACCACGCCGCCTGCGACGGCTGGCATGTGGCCGAGTTCTACCGCAAAATCCAGAAACGGCTGGACGGTCTCTGGGGTGAATGACAAAAGCCGCCGCCTGACACGCTTCAGGCGGCGGCCCGGATGGGCTCAGACTCAGCGCACCTGCGAGCCGCCTGCCAGCGCCTTGCCTACAGTCAGCAGGTCCAGCTCGCCGTCTGCGCTTTCGGCACTCAGAATCATCCCCTGGCTCATGATGCCGCGCATCTTGCGGGGGGCCAGGTTCGCCACGATGACCACGCGCTTGCCCACCAGCTCGGCAGGTTCGGGAAACCACTTGCGAATGCCGCTCAGGATGGTGCGCTCCTCGTCGCCCACTTTCAGGGTGAATTTGAGCAGCTTGTCGGCATTTTCCAGCGGTTCGCAGGCCAGCACTTCGGCCAGGCGCAGGTCCACTTTCAGGAAGTCGTCAATGGTGATGAATTCCTGGGTGTCCTCGGCGGAAGCAGTGGGGGTGTCCTGAGTCTGGGCGGGTTCGGTCATGGCCTTGGCTCCTTGCGGCTTGCTGGCTTTTGGTGCGGTGCTTTGTGGTTGGTCTGCGCCCTGCTCGGCTTTCTTG
>JAUNHF010000135.1 GCA_030524065.1 Deinococcus sp. | reverse complement strand
CGGCAAGCCAATGTAAGCGAGCAGGCCAGCCGCCAGCGTGCCCAGGACCGCGCCACGTTTGATGGCGCCCATCACGCCTCCCAGCCCAGCCGGGCCAGCAGTTCGCCGGCCACCTGCCGGGCGGCGGCGGGGCAGCCCAGGCGGGCGGCGGCGGCGGCCATGCGGGCGCGGACCTGCGGGTCCAGCAGGCTCAGCGCGGCGCGGCGCAGGTCGTGGGGCGAGCGCGGCCACAGCGCGGCGCCACGTTCCAGCAGGTACTCGGCGTTGTGTTCTTCCTGGCCGGGAATGGGGCGGTACACCACCAGCGGCACCCCCAGCGCGGTCGTCTCGGCCACGGTCATGCCGCCCGCCTTGCCCACCAGCAGGTCGGCGCCGGCCAGCAGCGCAGCAAAATCGGCGCGGTAGCCCAGATGGTGAACTTCGGCCCCACCGATGCGCTGCACCCCCGGCGGATGCGGCCCCGCCACCACCAGCACGCGCACCCGCTCGCCCAGGTTGCCCAGGACGGCCAGCTCCTCCTCAAAGGCGCTGTAGGCGCCGCTGCCGCCCGAGAGCAAAATCAGCGGCTCGGATGGGTCCACGTCCCAGTTCAGGGCCGCCAGCAGCGCTCGGCGGCGCTCGGCGTGCCCCAGGCAGCTCAGGCGCTCCACCTCCAGCGACACCGGCAGCCCGGTCACGGCCAGCCGCTCCGGGGCCATGCCCCAGGCCAGCATCTCGCGGCGGGTGCCTTCGGTGGGCAGCAGGATCAGGTCGGCCTGCGGGCGGGCCCAGTGGTGATGCACGCGGTAGTCGGTCAGCACCAGGGCATTGAGAAAGTGCAGGTTCTCGCGCCGCCGCACCGTGTCGGCCAGCGCCACCGAGGTTGGAAAAGTGCTGACCACCAGCCCTGGCCGCTGCGCCAGCAGCTCGCGGCGCAGGCCGCCGATGCCCAGCCACTCGAACGACGAGGTCACGATACGCGGTTCACTGGGCTGGTCGGTCCAGCGGTAAAAAGCGTGGTACGCCGCCGGCAGATGCCGCAGCCAAAAGCCGTAGACCCCCACGATCAGCGCCCGCTCGGCGGGGGTCAGCATCTCGACCGCGTCTACCTGGGCCAGCCGCAGCCTCACGCGCTCCGCCAGGGCCTGCGCCACCGCGCTGCTCGCCTGATGGTGCCCGCCCCCAAAGGACGCCGAAATCATCAGGGCCAAGTGCTGGGCAGGAGAAACAGGAACATGCGTGTCAGACGGCATGGCCCGGCGCTCCTCTTCCCCGCTCCATCATGCCCGCCTCAGCAGCAGCAGTCCGGCCAGCAGCACGGCCACGTTGCCCAGCCAGGGCCAGGCCAGCGCCAGCGGGCCAGTGGCCGAACCGGCCAGGGTCAGCCCCAGCGCGGTGAGCAGGTAGTACGCCAGCGAGGCCAGCAGCGCCAGCCCCAGGCTCACGCCCAGGCTGCGCCCAAAGCGCAGGGCGAACGGCAGCGCGGCCAGCGCCAGCACCAGGTTGCCAAAGGGCAGCGCCACTTTGCGGCTCAGCGTCAGGGCAGCGTCCTGGCGGTCAGCGGCGGGCGCCTGCGGGTCACTCAAGGTGCCGGTCAGCTCGTTCCAGCCCTGGTCGTCCGCGCCGATGGCGTCAGCGAAGCGGGCCAGCGCCTCTTTGCGCGAGGTGCCGGCTTTGATCTCCAGCGGCTGCTGCGGATCGTCCTCCAGCGCGATGACTGGGAAGACCGAAATAATCTGATTGTTCACGCCTTCCACCTGCTGCCGCAGTGCCAGCAGGTTGGCATTCGGGTCAGCGGCCTGCGGGAGGTCAGGCTGTTTTTGCTGCGCCCCGGCGGCCAGCTCGGCGGCGGCGGCGTAGTTGACCGTGAAAGCCTGATAATCGGTCAGGCGGAGCAGGTTGTCCTCAAAGGTACCTTCGCGTGCGAACACCAGCTCCACCCTGCGGGGGTCCTCTTTGCTCCAGCGCTCGGCCCGCACATTTTGCATCCGGCGGGTGGCGGGGTCGTAGCCCGCCCAGTACACGTTCAGGCCGTCTCCCAGGTCCAGGGTGCGGCCGGACATGCTGCTCAGGCCCGAGCCGGTCATCACGTCCCAGTAGAGGCTGCGGGTTTCTACATTGGCCCTGGGAGCCACCCACAGGCTCAGCCACAGCGACAGCAGGGCCAGCAGCAACCCGATCACCGCCACCGGCCGCCCCGCCTGCCCCAGCCCGATTCCGCCTGACTGCATGGCGACCAGTTCCGAGTCGGTATTCAGCCGCCCAAAGGCCACGATGGTCATCAGCACGGCGGCCATCGGCAGCACCTTGACCAGCGTGTCGGGCACCTGATACCCGATCCACTGCGCCACCAGCCCCGGTGCTACACCCTGAAGCCACTGGCTGCTCACAAAGAAATACCCAAACGACAGCAGCGCCGTGAACAGCAGCACGCCCGCCAGCAGCGGCGGAATCAGCTCGGAAAGAATGTAACGGCTGATCCTCGACACTTATTTGGCAACCGCAAACAGAATCGTGGCTTCGGCGGCCACCTCGCCGTCCACCTCGGCGCGGCAGACCGTCTTGCCCAGGCCCCGGCGCAGAAATTCCAGCCGGGCGTACAGGTGCAGCTGATCGCCGGGCACCACCTTGCGCTTGAACCGCGCACCTTCTACACCCGCCAGGTAGCCCACCGTGCCGGCCGGCATTTCGCCGTGCAGACAAAACATGCTGGCCTGCGCGAGAGCCTCGGTAATCAGCACGCCAGGCATCACCGGCTCCTGCGGAAAGTGCCCCATGAAAAACGGCTCACCGATGGTCACGTTCTTGAGGGCATGCACTTCGCCGTTCTCGACCGACAGCACCCGGTCCACCAGCACGAAGGGATAGCGGTGCGGCAGGGTCTTGAGGACTTCCCCGATCATCAGGGGCGCAGCCGTGGGGGCAGAATCTGTCATGGCCCTCAGTTTACGCTGCCCGCGTCTGCCGGCTGATCCGGGTCCGCCACTTGATACGAGAACGTGTAAGGCGCGGGACCGGGCCTGACCTGCCGCCGGCGCGGCCAGGCCCAGGCCGCTGCGCCCAGGACCACGCTGCCCAGCAGCGCCAGCCCCAGCGCACGGGTGAACTCATCCCAGCCGGCGTACTCGGCCCCAAACAGCAGTTGCCCGGCCAGCTGCTCGGCCGCAGAGAGGGTGCCGAGCCACAGCGGCGCTCCGGCCCCCAGCGCGGCGAAGCGGCCCATGCACAGCGCGCACAGCCCCAGCCCCAGCAGGGCCAGCAAGGCGGCCAGCACACCGCGCAGCACCCGGCCAGCGCTCAGCAGCGGCCGCGTACCGGACCGGGCCGGAACGGAAGTGACAGCGTCCATAAGATTACAGTCCAGCATAGCGCCTCCTGGCGGGTGCAGAGCCGGCATTCGCCCTGCCCTACACTCAGGGCTGACATGACCCAGCCCCCCGCGTCCGCTCCTGCTCCGGCCCCCCACCCCTCCACCAAGCTGCCGCTTCAGCGCAAGCTGGTGCTGGGCGTGCAGCACTCCATCGCCATGTTCGGGGCCACCGTGCTGGTGCCGATTCTGGTGGGACTGCCGCCCAGCGTGGCCCTGTTTGCCGCTGGGGTTGCCACCCTGATTTTTCACGCCCTGAGCGGCTGGCGGGTGCCGATCTTTCTGGGCAGCTCGTTTGCGTTTATCGCCCCAACCGCGCTGGTGGTCAAGGAACTGGGCGTGGGCGCGGCGGCGGGCGGTTTGATCGCAGCGGGGGCGATGTACCTGCTGTTCTCGGCGCTGGTGCAGGTGTTCGGCACCCGGCGCATCATGACCATCTTCCCGCCCATCGTGACCGGGCCAGTGATTATGGTGATCGGTCTGGGCCTGAGCCATGTGGCCGTAGACCAGGCCAAGACCAACTGGCCGCTGGCCCTGATCACCCTGCTGGCCGCCGTCATCGCCAGCGTTTATGGACGCGGCCTTTTCCGCATGATTCCCATCCTGGTGGGCATTCTGGTGGGCTACGCGGCGGCGCTGCTGCTGGGCGCGGTAGACAGCGCCGCCCTGGGCAGAGCGACGCGGCCTGGCTGGGCCTGCCGCCCTTTCACGCCCCGGAGCTGAACTGGCAGGCGGTGGCGATCATCGCACCGGTGGCGGTCGTGACCTTTATTGAGCACATCGGGGACGTGGTGGTCAATGGCCGTGTGGTGGGCCAGAACTTTCTGGAAAAGCCGGGGCTGTCACGCACGCTGTTTGCCGACGGCGTCGCCAACATGACCAGTGCGGCGATGGGCGGCCCCGCAGCCACCACCTACGCCGAGAACACCGGCGTCCTGGCGCTGACCAAGGTGTATGACCCGGCCATCATCCGCATCGCTGCCGCGTTCGCCATTCTGTTTGGCTGCTCGCCCAAGCTGGCCGCCGTGCTGCAAAGTTTTCCGCCTGCGGTGCTGGGCGGGGTCTCCATTCTGCTATTCGGGATGATTGCGAGCGTGGGCATCCGCACGCTCAGCGAAGCGCAGATTGACTTTGCCCACTCGCGCAACCTGATTGTGGTCAGCCTGATTCTGGTGCTGGGTCTGGGCGGGGCCGCTTTCCCGGTGCACCTCGGCGGGACTGACCTGGAGCTGTCGGGCATGGCGCTGGCCGCACTGGTGGGCATCGCCGCCAACCTGCTGCTGCCGGCCCAGCGTGAGGAAGAGGAGGCGGTGGGGCATTGACCGGGTGTGACCTGCGTATTGCGGTACTGAGCGACGTGCACGGCAACGCCTTCGCCGCTGAAGCAGTTTTGCAGGACATCAAGCGGCGCAGCCCCGACCTGAC
This sequence comes from Deinococcus sp., assembly GCA_030524065.1. Classification (GTDB taxonomy): domain Bacteria; phylum Deinococcota; class Deinococci; order Deinococcales; family Deinococcaceae; genus Deinococcus. The sequence goes on along the minus strand of JAUNHF010000135.1, from coordinate 591 downwards.
AGTCAATCTGGGCGACCAGGTATGGGGCCAGGCCGATCCTTTACGGGCGCTGGAGCTTTAGCGCGGGCTGGGCGCGGTAGAGGTGCGCGGCAACAACGACGAACTGTTGACCGTTCCTGTGGCCGAACTGCCGCCCCACAAACGGGCAGTAGGCGCATGGCTGGCCGAGCAGCTTCCACTGCCGGAGCGAAAACGTCTGGCCGCTTTGCCACTCAATGTGGTGCTGGCCGGCGGTGAGGTGCTGGCCTCGCATGGCACACCGGCCACGCCCTGGGACAGCCTGCTGCTGCACTACGACTACGGCACCCGGCTCCTTCGTCGCCGCAGCGAGCCGGAACTGGCCGAGCGGCTCCAGGGCTTTGGCGGCCACCGGGTCTACTTGGTCGGCCACATGCACCGGGCCGACACCCGCAGGGTGGGCAACACACTGCTGGTCGCGTCGGGTCCGGTCAACTGGCCCAACGACGGCGACCCCCGCGCCGGTTGGACCCTGCTGGAACGGCGCAGCGGTCAGTGGCACGCCGAGCACCGCCGCGTGGCTTACGACTGGGACGCGGCTGCCCGCTGGATTCGGAACAGCGGCGCACCCGA
>JAUNHF010000134.1:276-5370 GCA_030524065.1 Deinococcus sp. | reverse complement strand
CATGTCGCGGTAACGCTGCACGTTCTCGGCCACCACGATCGAATCATCCACCACGATGCCGATCGCGACGATGATCGCCAGCAGCGTGACGATGTTAAAGGTAAAGCCCAGGCTGCCGTACACCAGCGGCGCAGCGCTAATAGAGATGGGAATAGCCAGAATTACTGCAAATACGGTGCTGAGACGGCCCAGGAACAGCAGCACGATCACGCCCACCGCCGCCACCGCGATAAAGAACTCGTGGAGGGTGTCTTGCACCGTGGCGCGGGTCACGTCGGTGGTGTCGGTCGCCACGCTCAGGCTGTAGCCCTGCGGCAGTTCGGCGGCCTGCTCGGACACCACTTCCCGCACCGCGTCCGCCACGGCCACCGAGTTGCTGCCGCTGGCCTTGCGGACATCCAGCAGCACGGCCGGTTGGCCGTTGACGCGTGAAAGGCCAGACACGTCCTCGCTGGCGTCCCGCACATCGGCCACGTCGGCCACCTGAATGCCACGTGCCGAGTCCACCAGGATGTTTTCTATGTCGCTCAGGGTGCCGGGGGTATTGCGCGTGGCAAAAGTGATTTCCTGTCCGCCCTGCACCAGCGTGCCGGCGGGAATGTCCAGCGCCGAGGCCCCAATGGCTCCGGTCACTTGCGCGGCGCTCAGGTCGTAGGTGTCCAGCCGTGCGGGATCCAGCAGCACGTTGACCGCCCGCTCGCGCCCGCCCGACACCGACACGTCGGCCACGCCGGGCACCCGCTGCAATCTGGGCACCAAGATGTCCTCGGCGTAGCGGGCGGCTTCGGCTGGGCCAGCACCTGCCGAGAGCAGCGATAGGGTCAAAATCGGCTGGGCATTGGGGTCAAACTTCTGCACCACCGGCGCCTCGGCTCCGTCTGGCAGAGCGCCCCGGATGGCCGAGACCGCCTGCGACACCGAGTTGGCCGCCGCGTCAATATCGGTGCCCTCGGAAAAGGTGATGACCACCGCCGACTGACTGCCCACCGAGGTGGTGCTCACGTCGGTCACGCCGGCCACCGTGCTGATGGCGTCTTCTACGCGGGTGCTGACCTCGCGGTTCACCTGCTCGGGGCTGGCGCCGGGATAGCTGGTGCTGACCGCCAGCACTGGCACCTCGAAGTCGGGCAGCAGGTCGGTGCCCAGGCGGCTGGCCGAAATCAGGCCCAGCAGCACCGCCACCACAAAGATCCCCAGCGAGAACACCACGTTACGCACGCTAAAACGCACGGCGGGATGAATGGGCGGCTCGGGCGAGCCGTCGGGCAGCAGGCCGGGCGGCGGGTTGAAGGGGTCGGGCCTGCCGTAGCGGTCCAGGCCGCTCGCAGCTTGACTCGTCACGGGTTGGCCGGCACGCAGCTGATTGGCAGCTGGTTCACTGGCCGGCGGCTGGTCCGGGGAGGGCGGGCGGGTCATTCGCTGCCGCCTTCGCTGGCCGCAGCCTCATCCACAGAAACGGCACTTTCGCTTGCTGCGGCGCTGCTGGTTGCCGCCCCGCTGCCACTTGCCGGGGCCTGCTGCACCTGAATCCGGGCGCCGTCTTGCAGGGAGCTGGGCACCGGGTAGATCAGCCGGGCGCCGTCTTCTATACCGCTCACGGCGACCTGGCCGTCGTTCTCGGCCTGCACCGTGACCGGCACGCGGCGGGCCACGTCGCCCTCGGCCACGTACACATAGTTCTGGGCGCCCACCACGCTGATGGCGCGGCTGGGCACCAGCACGCCGCCGGCCAGCTCCAGCCGGTAACGCAACTGCACGGTGGCGCCGGGTGGAATGGCCTCGCCGCCCTGGATGCGGGCCCGCAGCGGCACTTGGCGGTCCTCGCCCGCGATGGCTTCGCCGCTCTCGACCACGGCCACGTAGTTCACGCCGCCGTAACCCAGGTTTATGCGGGTGCCGGGAGCCAGCTGCGTGGCGTCCTGCGGAGTGACGCTGAAAGTGGCCCGCAGTGAGGCCGTGTCCACCAGACGGAAGACCGGGCTGCCCTGCGCGGCAAACTCGCCCGGCTGCACCAGCTGGCTGCTGACCACCCCAGCGAACGGCGCCGTCACCCTGGCACGCTGGATGCGGTCCTCGGCCTGGGTCACGGCAGCCTGGGCCGACTCCACCTGCGCGGAAAGCAGGTCCAAGTTGGCCCCGTTGCCGGTGCCGGCGCGGTTGGCGTCCAGGCCCGCGCGGGCCTGGGTCACGCGGTCGCGGGCGGCGTCCAGCGCGGCCTGCGGTGTGTTGCCGGCGTCTTCGGCACGGTCCAGCTCCTTTTGGGCCAGGTCCAGGCTGGACTGCGCCGCCGTAACCGCCGCTTCCAGCGCCCCGGCATTCTGGCTGAGGCTCTGGCGGGCGGACGCGTAGCTGATCCGGGCCTGTTCCAACTGGGCGCGGGCATTCTGGGCGGCCTGGCGGGCGTCGGTGTCGTCCAGCCTGGCGACGACTGCGCCGGCGGCCACGCTCTGGCCCTCGGCCACCTCGTAGCCCAGCAGCGCCCCGCTGGTCAGCGCCGCCACGTTGCTGGTGCGCCGGGCCTCGGCCCTACCGGTCACGCGCCGCTCGGCCCGCAGCGTGCCACTCCTGGCGGTCAGCACCTGCACTGGCTGGGCTGCCACCTTGGGGGGGGGCGTGGCCACGTCCACGCGGGCCGGTTTGGGGTCGGAATCGGGTTCAGCGGGGCGGCAGCCGCTCAGGCCAGTAGCCAGCAGCGCCCCCAGTAGCAAAGGGGTCAAACGGTTCATAGGTCACCTGCCAGGAAGAAATGGAGCGTCCACACAGCGGTCAGTCTGGTGAACGGTCGGTTTTCAAGTTACAGCTCATTTAGCCAAAGAGATCAGACGTTCGTCCTGCCCGAACTTATGTCATCTGGGCTCCATCCCCGGCCATAGCAGGTCGAACAGGCCGCGCACGAAGCGGCCAGGATCGCGCTCAGCGGCTACGCTGTCGGGAGGCGACATCCGCCCCTGCTGAAGCCACTGGGTCAGCCCTCCGGTGATGGTCAGCGCCGTTAGCTCGGTGTCCAGGGGACGCAGCCGGCCCAGTTCCAGTTCCGAGCGCAGGTAGCCGGCCAGGGCACCCGTGTCCTGGGCCAGCGGGTTGCCCAGCCGCGCCAGCAGCGGATTGTGTTCGGGGGCGTGCCCGCGTGAAAACACCAGCATCAGCGCGTCCAGCAGGTCCTGAGCCTCACGCAGATAAGCCATGCCGCAGCGTTCTAGGTTGCCGCGCACGTCGCCCTGCCCCACCTGCTCCCGCAATTCCAGCCGCCAGTGTCCGTAACGCCGCAGGCCGATGGCTTCTTCAAACAGCTCTTCCTTGGTCGCAAAGCGGCTAAAGAGAGTGCCTTCGGAGATGCCGGCCCGCCGCGCAATTTCGGCGGTGCCGATGCCCACCCCCTGTTCCAGAAACGCACTTCGGGCGGCAGTCACCAAATCTTCGGTCTCAATCACTTTGGGTCTTGCCATACCTGAGTATGAACTCATTTACTCTGCCAGAACTGTTACAGCCTACCTGTTCGGAGCGGCTGGCAAGTCAGCGGGCGCTCGCCGCTACCCGCTACTCCAGCACGTGGGCCGTGCCGCTCAGCTGCAACGCCACCCGCGCGCCTTCTTCCCACAGCGGCTCGCCGGCCGGCCGCAGCACCAGCAGGTCCTGGGCACTGCCGCCGCCCCCCAGCCGTAGGGAGTAGGCCACCGCCCACCCCCGGAATTCTCGGCTCAGGACTTCGGCGGGGCCAGCCCCAGATGGGTCGGCCCGCAGCTGCAATTGCTCGGGGCGCAGGCACAGCATCGCCGTGCCCTGCACCGGGCGGTTCAGCGGCACCCGGCCCAGCGCGCAGTCGGCTGTCTCTCCCTGGGCCGTGGCCGTCAGCAGGTTGGCGCGGCCCAGAAAATTTGCCACAAAAGCGGTGCGCGGGGCCGCGTACACCTCGGCCGGCGGCCCTGCTTGCTCGACCGCGCCCGCCCGCATCACCACCACGCGGTCGCTGAACGCCAGCGCTTCTTCCTGATCGTGGGTGACCAGCAGCGCCGCCGTGCCGCTCTGGCGCAAAATGGCCCGCACCTCAGCGCGGGTGGAGTGGCGCAGCGAAGCGTCCAGGTTGGAAAACGGTTCGTCCAGCAGCAGCAGGGCCGGGCGGGCTGCCAGGGCGCGGGCCAGGGCCACGCGCTGCTGCTGGCCGCCGCTCAGCTGGTGGGGCATCCGGCCCCCGAACACCGTCAGGCCCACCAGTGCCAGCGTTTCCTCGGCGCGGCGCTGGGCCTCGGCGTGGGGCAGGCGCCCCAGCCCAAACAGCACGTTGCCCAGCACGCTCAGGTGCGGAAACAGCGCGTAATCCTGAAACACCAGCCCCATCCCGCGCCGCTCGGCCGGCAGCGGAGTCACGTCCTGGCCGCGCAGCCCCACCTGTCCGCTGTCTGGCACCTCCAGCCCGGCGATCAGGCGCAGGGTCGTGGTTTTGCCGCAGCCGCTGGGGCCCAGCAGCGTGACCAGCTCGCCCTCCCCCACTTCCAGACTGAGGTCCTGCACCACCGGGGGCAGGCCGGGGCCATAGCTTTTGGTCAGGCGGCGCAATGACAGCAAAGAAGGCCGGTGGGTCATGAATGTACTCCTTTGAAAAAGATCAAGTGGGGGAAATCAGAGCTTCTCGCGGCGCAAAATGAGCAGCGAAAGCGCGGCGCCGGCCAGCATCAGCGCCAGGGCGTAGGGGGCGGCCGAGCCGTACAGGGCTTCTTCGGTATAAGTCCACACCCCTACCGCCAGCGTGGTCCAGCCGGCCGGGGCCAGCAGCAGCGTAAGAGGCAGCTCCTTGAGCACGCTCAAAAACACGAACGCCACGCTGACCAGCAGCCCCGGCAGCACGATGGGCAAGGTCACGCGCCGCATGGCCCGCGCCGGAGTTTCGCCCAGTACGCGGGCGGCTTCTTCTAGCCGGGGCGTGGCCCGCACCAGCGAGGACCGCAGCGGCCCGATGGCTTCGGCGGTGAAATGCAGCGTATAGGCCAAAATCAGCAGCGGCAGCGTCTGGTACAGCGCCGGCACTGCCGCCAGCGTAAAAAAGACCAGCGCCAGGGCCAGCGCAGGCGGCGGGCCCCAGAGCATCCACGCAGCGAA
>JAUNHF010000134.1:0-266 GCA_030524065.1 Deinococcus sp. | reverse complement strand
GCCAGCGGCGGCGTGGCGTAGCCAAAGTAGCCCACCCGCTCGGCCAGGCGGGCCAGCCAGCCGGTATAGCGGCTGCCGATATAGGCCAGCACAAAGGCGAGCGCGGCAGTCACGGCCGCAGTCAGGGCGGCGCTGCCCCCGGCCAGCCGCGCCGCTTCCCACACCCCGGACAGGACGTTCGGGTCCATGTCCAGCCGCAGCCAGTACAGTGCCGTGCCCAGGGGCAGCGCCAGCGCGGCTGTCCCCAGTGCCAGCACCAGCGCCCA
>JAUNHF010000133.1 GCA_030524065.1 Deinococcus sp. | reverse complement strand
TTTCGTCCATGATGATGGAGTTGGGTTCCAGCATCAGCATCTGCAGGATTTCGTTGCGCTTTTTCTCGCCGCCGGACATGCCCTCGTTGAGGTAGCGCTCCACGATGCTTTCGTCCCACTCCAACGTCTTCAGGGCGCTTTGCAGCTTGCCGTAGAACTCGGTAAAGGTGACTTCTTCGCCCTCTTCTTTGCGGGCCTGCATGGCGAGGCGCAGGAAGTTGGCGATGGTCACGCCGGGAATCTCTACGGGGTACTGGAAGGCCAGAAACACGCCCAGGCGGGCGCGCTCATCGGGCTCCATTTCCAGAATATTCTGGCCGTCCACCAGCACTTCGCCCTCGGTGACGGTGTACTCGGGGTCGCCCACGATGACTTTGGCGAGCGTGGATTTGCCGTTGCCGTTGGGGCCCATCACGGCGTGCAGTTCGCCGCGGGGAATGGTCAGGTTGATGCCCTTGAGAATCGGCTGATCGCCGACGGACGCGTGCAGGTTCTTGATTTCGAGTTGGTGGGTCATAACTTGCCTCCTGAAGTCTTGCCACGGGGCGGGGCATATTCGCCCGCCGCCATATTGTTAGGAATCATTCCTATCTGGCCACTGCCCATTGTATCAGCTCGGCTCCCCAAATCCGAGTGACCGAGTGCAGATTGTTCGGGGGTTCTAGAGCGCGTGGGCCTTTGGCCGGACGTGGCCTGGTCCTACCACAGCAGCCCCGGCCCCTCAGCCCAGCCGCAGCACCGACTGGTTGCCGCGCAGCACAAAGACCAGCACGCCGCGCTCGGCCAGTACGCCGGCCTGCTTTTCCAGCTGCCGCACTGTGTCGGGGGCGCCTACCCACTGCTTGCGCGGCTTTTCGCCGGGCTCCAGATAAAAGCCTTCGGGCAGGGCGATGATGGCGACCCGGCTGGCGGTGGCCCGCGCCCGCATGGCCTGCGCAACCAGCTCCGGCGGCGCAACTTGCGTGACCACCAGCAGGTTGGTCCCGGGGCGGGGCGGGTGCAGTGCGGGCGGGGCCGGGTCATTTTTCAGCTCGGCCAGGGCGCGCAGCACGGCGCGGCGGGCCCCGGCGGCGCGGCCCAGTGGGGTTTGCCCAGCGGCAGTCGCCAGTGACACCGGCAAGCCGTCGGCCCACGCCTGCGCGGCGAGGCTGGCCGCGAGCCGCACGGCACTTTCCAGATAGGTGGCGTTCCCGCCCGTATCCAGATACAGGGTGACCGAGCTGGCCGCCGTGCGCTCCAGCTCACGGATCATCGGCACGCCCCCCGCGCCGCCCGCCGAGAGTGAGCGGGCCGAAAGCTTCCAGTGAATCTGCCCCGGTGCGTCGCCCGGCACGTAGGGCCGCGCCCCGCGCAGACTGATCGGGTCGCTGAGGCCCAAACTTCGGGTCAGCGCCCCCTCGGAGAGCAGCGGGCGCAGCAGCTCCGGCAAGATCACGCCGTGGGTCTGGGGGTAGACCTCCAGCCGGGCAGGCACGTCCAGCGGCAGCGCACGCCAGAACAGGCCCAGCGGATCGGCCCAGCGCAGCACCGCGCCCTCCCACTCATACACACCCCGGCGGTTGGGCTGCATGGTCAGGCTAAGGCGCGCTGAGTGGCGCCCCTGCCACAGTCCGCCAAACACCACTGGACGGCTCGGCACCACGGCGCGGGGCGGCGGGTCTTCCAGCACCAGCCGGGTCGGCAGCCAAGTTTCGATGTCGGCGGTCACGGTCAGCGCCTGAACCTGGCCCACCATGCCCGAAGGCCGCAGCTCCCGGCTGAGCTGCACGCGGGGCGGCTCGCGGTACAGCCACCAGATAACTGCAGCGAGGGCCGCCAGGAACAGCAGCCACACGAGCGCACTAAGCAGGCCAGCACTCACCCGCTCAGCCTGCCGGGGTGGGTTGCGGGGTCACAGCTGCGGCCGTCTCCACCGGCACCGGCACTGTCCCGAGCATCTCTTCAACCAGCGACGCCGCGCTGATATCGGCCATCCGCGCCTCAATGTTCAGCAGCAGGCGGTGGGGCAGCACGCCACGGGCCGCCACCTTCACATCGTCCGGGGTCACGAAGTCGCGGCCCGCCAGGTACGCCAGCGCCTGCGCCGCCGCCTGAATGCCCAGGGAAGCGCGGGGGCCGGCGCCCAGGCTGATGCGCGGATGGGTGCGAGTAGAAGCCACGATGGACGCCAGATAGCGCTGCAAATCGGGGCTGACCTTAATCTCACGCACGGCCCGCTGCGCTGCCAGCAGGTCAGCGGGGCCGGCCACTGCCCCTAACGTATCGATCGGGTGCGCTGATTGCAGCCGCCTCAGCATCTGCACCTCCTGCTCCAGGCTCGGGTAGCCCACCGACAGCTTGAGCAGAAACCGGTCCAGCTGCGCTTCGGGCAGAGCGTAGGTGCCCTCATGCTCAACCGGGTTCTGGGTGGCGATGACCACAAACGGCTTTGGGAGCGCATGGGTCACGCCGGATTCGGTGACTTGCCCCTCCCCCATCGCTTCGAGCAGCGCCGACTGTGTTTTGGGGGTGGCACGGTTGATTTCGTCGGCCAGCAGAATGCCGGTAAAAATGGGGCCGGGCACGAATTGGAAGTGCCCTTCCCGGTAGATGCTGACCCCGGTCACGTCGCTGGGGAGCAGGTCCGGCGTGAACTGCACGCGGGCAAAGTCCAGGCCCAGACTGGCGGCCAGGGCGCGGGCCAGCATGGTCTTGCCGGTGCCGGGCGCGTCTTCCAGCAGGATGTGCCCCCCGGCCAGAATCCCGGCCAAGGCCAGCCGGGTCACGTCTTCCTTGCCGACCAGCACGCGGGCCACATTGGCCTGCACGCGGTCCATCACGGCGGCGGGAGAAGCGGAGAGCTGCGGATCAGTGATGCCAGATGGGGTCATGCCGGAGTGGGTCATGCAGGGCCGGGCCTTTCTGAACGGGGGAAAACATCGGTTGTGGAATGGTCCGAGGATACGGGAACGGCGGGCCGGGCGCCAGCCAGGATGAGCGCAGCGGACTGCTCGGCGGCGTCGGCTTGTCCCTCGCTTACCCCGCCGCCGTAACGCACCGGGCCGTACACAGCGCCCAGAGTTGCCAGCGGCCTAGCCAGGCCCGGCCACTCGCCCGCCACCCGGCGCAGGTACTCGGCGGGGGTTTCGGCTTCCTGCCGCACCAGACCAGCCGCCGCGAGGTGGGCCTCGGTACGGGCGTAGGCGGCGCGGACACGGTGCAGTGGGAGCGGTTCCAACCCGGCCAGCGGCTCTAACGAGGGCAGAGGCGCTGGCGCTACTGCTGATTGGCGCGGCCTGGACTGGCGGGCGCGCCACACGGCCAGCGCCAGCAAGAGCACCACGCCCACCAGGGCCAAGTGGCGCTGCCGGGCCGAGAACTCCAGCGGGGTCAGCTCGGTCACCTTCCGCAGATATTCCAGCGGCGTGAAGCTGCAATCGGCAGGCTCGGCAGGCGCCCAGTTGCCTGGAGTGCCGCCGAACAGTTCCCATTTGCCATCCACCATGATCATCCGGCAGATCGGCTGCTGGTAAATCTGATGCCCTGAACCGGGCTGCGCGGCGGCCTGCTGAAGAACCTGCTGCGTGACTGCCCCCAGCGACCCGGCAGGCAGGGCAAAGCTGAGAAACAGCGCAGCGGCAAACCCGGTCAGCAGCGGCCCCAGCCCCCGCCAGCGCGTGCCCAGCTCGGCCAGGGTGCGGGCGGCGGGCGGCGCAGGCAAGGCACTGTCCGGCCCCGGCCTGAGCAGCAGCGCGGCGGCCAAGCTCAGCAGCAGCAGTGGGTGCGGCGCCAGCACGCCCAGCGCAAGCAAGTACAGCCAGGCGCGGCTCCCCTTTTCGCCCACCTGCTCGGCGGCCTGGTTCAGCAGCCACACAGCAGCCCAGCCAAGGGCCACCAGCAGCAGCGCAGGCATCAGGTCTGCCAACCAGCCGTCCGACAACCGCGCCGAGACCAGCGGAAAATACGCGCCCAGTACCACGAGAAAGCCGCCCATCAGGCGCCCAGGCCCCAGCTTAGGCCACTGCGCCGCTGCGCCGAAGAGTAGGCACAGCAGCAGAACTGCCCAGGCAGGAAAAATGGCCCAGGTGAGCAGCGGCAGACAAAAGTGCAGCGCAGGTTGCCAGAGGTTTGGTCGTACCCTATCCATGTGCAGTACCGCACTTCTCCAGTTCATTTCTCTTCCTCAGGCAGCATTCTGAAAATGGGCTCAGAAGCGAAATGACGCGGCTCAACCCTACAGGGACGCCATGCGGCCAACCCTGAAAAGGTGGCCGCACCCTTCCGCCCCGCGTGATTCAGCGGCACCTCGGCCATAATTCGGTCTGCACCTTGTTTAGATAACCAAGTTTTACGGCTTGTGAGAGATTATTCAACCGGGTTCCTGCCGTATGAAGGCAGTAATCATCTCCGCATTCTGCTCTGCCAAGTTGGCCCCCCCCTCGCTCACCCCACCGCCGTAGCGCACCGGGGCATAGGCTGCGCCCAGTGCCTCCAGCGGCGCGGCCACCTCCGGCCACTCGGCAGCGGCGCGGCGCAGGTACTCGGCGGGAGTCTCGGCGGCGCGGCGGTGTACCCCGGCGGCAGCCAGGTGGGCTTCAACCTGAGCGTAGGCCAGCCGGACACGGTGCAGCGGAGCATGGGCCGGTGCCGCCGCACGAGCGGCGGAGGCCGCCTCACGGGTTTCCTCCCAGGCATAGGTGGGCCGCGCACGGGCCGTGAGCAGATGCCACACCCAGGCCAGCAGGGCGAACAAAAACAGTGTTCCCAGCAGCAAAAACAGCATGTTGTAGAGGTCCAAGTTGCCCAGCGGCGTTTCGGCCAGCAGGCCGACCACTTGCTGCACAGCAGCTTCCAGCGGACCGGCGGGCGGGGACGGGGGCACCGGGGCATGTTCGCCTTCTACCACCGTGATGTCCAGCGCCTGAAACTGCGCGGCCAGGATCACCGCCAGCAAACTGAGGGGCAGGGCCACCAGCGCCAGCAGGGGCCAGACCTGCGGCCAGCCGGGGGGGGTGCCGGGGAGCCGCAGCTGCCTACGGAGCGAAGTCAGCGCGTACAGCAAAGTGGCCAGCAGCACCGCCACCGTCATCAGATCCAGGTAGCCAGTAGCGGCGCGGCTCAAGTCTTGATTGGCACTGGCCGCTGGCGTGCCTGGCGTAAAGGTGGGCGGCGCAACCCGGCCCGGCTGCGCCGAGTCGCCGGGAGCAGGAGCGCTGGGCTGCGGGGAGTTGTCGGTGACGGTAACCTGCTCGGTCACGCCCATATAGGCCACGGCCTGATCCCACAGCGAGACGCGGGGCAACAGCAGGGCGGCGGCCAGGGCCAGGGCGAGTACGCCGGCCAGCCACGGCCAGACTGACCGGGCACGCTCCATTCCTCCAGAATCCGGCTTAGAATCTGGCAGACCAGGA
>JAUNHF010000132.1:2083-5422 GCA_030524065.1 Deinococcus sp. | reverse complement strand
CCGCGTCGTCTTAGCCGTACTCGCCCACAATCTTGCTAGGCCCTAAACGGCGTAATGGGGTAGGGAATATACCGCTCCGCCTCGTAGCGAATCACGTCACTGCTGCGCAGTTCCTTGAGCTCCATGCGCGGAATCATGATGTTACGGGTCACGGTGGCCTGATTGGGAATGGCCGTCACCACCTGCTTTTGGGCGATGCCGCTGCGGCTGAGCAGCGAGCGAATCTCGGCGGCGACTGCCTGGGGTTCCACCACGCTGCCGTCGCGCATGGCGCCCAGAGGAGTAGGGGTCATCACGGCCTGCTGCACCGCTGCGCCCCCAGGCGCCAGCGCCACGGCCTTGATGGAACTGGTCCCTATTTCCAGACCGAACGCCTGCCCACCGGATTTACGAAAGTAACTTGTCATCCATCCTCCAGAATTCCCGAACAGCTTACTATTCTCTGAGTCACAAGCAAGAAGTTTCTAAACTTTCGGGAGTATGCCGGGAAGCCCCTCACAGAATTCATTCAAGTGAACGTCGCTGTGGGCGGGGCCGCGGCATGCGCTGCGGTCAGCACTGCGCTGCAAGCGCCAATCAGAGAAAAGGGCCTCCGGGAGGCCTCCAGAAATGAGAAAAATGAACTATTGGTCGAGGAGGACCAGCTGCCAGCTGCCGGCGCCCCCCACCAAAATGTAAGCTTCATCTCCCAGCAGACCAAAGGCCTGGGCAGGCCCCGGCAGCGGCAGCGGGGTTTCTTCCCCTGCTCGGAAGACCTGGGTGCCGCGCAGTTCCAGGCGGCCGCTCCGGCCAGCCAGGGTAGGCACGCGGGTCACTTCGGCCCCGCCGGGAGAGGCCAGCAGGAAACTGCCCGCCGCCGGCTCCGAGTGGCCGCTGTCCACATTCCACAGGCGGCCGCCGACCAAAGCGTAATCGCGCCCGCTGCCCCCCGTCAGCACCTGGCTGGGCCGGCCCAGGGTGCCGCGCACCTCAGCGCCGCTGTACGACAGGGCGCTGCCGTCCTCGCGATAGACGCGGGTGGCCGACATTGCCACCACCCGGCCGGCCGGCAGCGACTCGGCGGCGCCGTCCACCGTCACGATCTGACCCAGTGTGGGCAGCGCGGCCCAGGCGCGGCCTCCGTTCCAGGCCACGGCGCCGGTGGCCGCCGGCCAGCGGGGGCACACCGGCTGGAGCTGCGGCACCCTGGCGACGCAGGCCTGCTGTCCGTCGCTCCACACCACGCCCTCCTGCGAAAAGGCGGCTTGGAGCGGTGGCCGTGTGGGCGCTGGCGGTGGCTGTCTCGTCCCGTTGATCCCCTCGCCGCCTAGTTTGATCCCGGTGCTGCCCAGCCCCGTGCCAGATGCAGGACCAGAGGCCGCAGGAGCGCAGGCGACCAGCCCCAGCAAAGCGGCCAGTGCCAGGGCGCGGGGCGAGGGCGGGGCAGACCGGCGGCGGGGCAGGGACATGGCCCCATTCAAGCAGCTCCCCATGCCTTTTGCCTGAGAGCCGATTCCTAGAGCATGTGACACAAAGGCGCCGCCGCTTCTTGGCGAGCGGAGCGCGTGCAACATAGCGAGCAGGGCGGAGCGGGGAGCGGTGCCAGTCCGACGCCCGCGCAAGTCGGAGAACCGCTCTAAGCGGGCTGTGGTTGCTGGTCGCGCCATTCCAGCAGCTCGCGCACCACCGTATCCAGGCCCACGCCCTCCTGCGCCCGCTGGTCGGGTGTCATAGAAATGCCCCGGCTGGCCTTGACCAGAATCACGTCGCCGCTGCGAACTTCGGCTTTCAGGGCGGCGGTCAACTCCGGCACGGTGCGGTAGGCCCGGTTGCCCAAGACTGCGGCGTAAGGGCCCACGCCAAAGCACAGGTCGGCGCTTTCGCAGGCGCTGCGGCCCACTTCGGCGTGTAGCTCGGGGGCCGAGTCGCCCAGTTCCAGCATGGTGCCCAGCACGGAGATGCGGCGGCCACGGAAGTTGTGCAGGGCGCTGAGCGCAGCCTGTACTGCCAGCGGGCTGGCGTTGTAGGCGTCGTCAATGACCGTGTAGCGGCCTGAATGAATCTGGTAGCGCCCACTGGGCACCTGCACCTGCTCGGTGCGCCCAATGGCGGCGGCCAGCGGCAGGCCGTGGCTTTCGGCCAGATGCAGGCCCAGCACCGCTGCTTCGGCCTGAACCTGGGCGGCGCCGGGCAGGTGCACCGCCTGACCGGCGTAGGTGAAGTCGGCGCCCTGCTCGGTCACGCGCAGGTCCTGCCCGCTGTGATGCACGGGCAGGTCGAGGGTAGAAAACCCGTAGATGTCGCGGCCCGGAAACCAGGCCCGCGCCTGACTGCCCACCAGGGCGCGGGGGGCGTCCAGAATCTTGCCCTTTTCGTAGGCGATTACTTCCAGGCTGCTCAGCTTTTCCAGGTGGGCGGCGCCGATAGAGGTGATCACCCCCACGTCGGGGCGCACCAAGTCGATCAGCCGGTCCATTTCGCCGGGCCGGTCAATCCCCATTTCCACCACCAGTGGCCGCCCGGAGGCGCCAAATTCGGTCAGGAAGCAGGCGATGGCGGGCAAAGTGTTGTACACCGGCATGTAGTGGGCGTCCAGCGCCGCCGCCACATAGGCTTTGGTGGTGGTTTTGCCCACGCTGCCGGTGATACCGACCACCAGCGGATTTTTGGCGCGTTCCTGTTGCCCCCAGGCGGTCAGGGCCGCCAATGAGTCCTGTACTTCTACCGTGCGGGGCAGTTGGCTGGCCGCGCCGCGCAGGTCGGTCAGTACAAAAGGAGCGCCCCGCTCCAGCGCCGATTCGATAAAGCGGTTGCCGTGGTCGTGCTCGCCGGGCAGCGCCACGAACGCAGTTTCGGGGTCTGCCTGCCGGGAATCCCACGTCAGGCGGACGGCGGGCTGGGCCTGCGGATGGACGGTCGCTTGGAAGGGCAAGGGGCCATGAGGGCTAAGCATCCCCAGGAGCCTAGCAAAAGGTCATGAGGAACATAAAGGAAATTTGGGGTGTTCAGGCGCTTCTCGCTGCGCGGCACTCTGGGCAGCGGCCAAGCAGTGGAGGCCACCAGGGAAGAGACTGACTCCTGGCGGCCCCCGCCGACCTAGTGATTATTCTGCCAGCACCTTATTCCACCATCATTCCACCGTCACCAGGTAGTCGTACAGCTCGGGGCCGCCGGGGTAGGTCTGGACTTCCAGCATCGGAAATTCCTGTTCCAGCTGCCCGGCCAGGGTGTCCAGGCGCTCGGGCGAGGTATTGACGCTGCGGAAGACCGTCACCACCTCGGCTTCGCCGGCCAGGGTGCGGACCAGGGCCACTGCCGCTTCCTCGGGAGTGCCGCCCGCGTGGACCAGTTCATCGTCGC
>JAUNHF010000132.1:836-2070 GCA_030524065.1 Deinococcus sp. | reverse complement strand
TGCTGCGGCTGGCCCGGGTGATTTCGAACGTGGTCACCCGGCGGGCCCCCGCCTGCATGTCGGCGCTCAGCTCGGCGGCGCTGCTGCGGTCTGGGCTAAAGCTCAGCGCGGCCCCCAGTCCCTGCCCCAGCGTGCGGGTGGGCACCACCACGGCGCGGCCTTCCAGCAGCTCGGCGGCCTTTTCGGCAGCCATCAGCACATTTTTGTTGTTGGGCAGCACCATCACCCGCTCGGCGCTCACGCTGTTGACGGCGTCCACAATGTCCTGCACGCTGGGGTTGGCGGTCTGCCCGCCCGAGACGATGCGTGCCCCGAGGGCACGAAACTGCTTGACGACGCCGTCACCGGCGGCCACCGCCACCAGGCCGGCTGCGGGCCGCTCACCCTCGGCGTGGGCGGCGGTGCCCGAACCGGCCAGGATTTCGGTGTGCTGCTCGGCCATGTCCTCCACCTTGGTCTTGAGCATGCGCCCGTGCCGGCCCACAGTCGCCAGCAGCTCGTCGGGGCGGTCGGTGTGGATGTGGCCCTTGACATAGCCCTCGGCCCCCACCACCAGCAGCGAATCCCCGAACGGAGCGACCAGCTCGCGGATGTCTTCAATCGGCAGCCTGGCGCCGTCCATCAGGAACTCGGTGCAAAAGCCGTACTCCTCGGGCTCAAAGGCTTCCTGGGCATGGGCCGTCACTTCGGGGGCAGGGGGCAGCGCTTCGCCCAGCAGCCCGGCCAGCATGCCGCGCACCACGTACAAAAAGCCCTGTCCGCCACTGTCCACCACACCGGCTTGCCGCAGCGCCGGCAGCATCTCCTGGGTTTGCAGCAGGAAATCCTGACCGCGAGCCACGGCGTTTTCCAGCACTTCCTGCACGGTATTGCCGGTCTGGGCACCCTCGGCAATGCCCCGCGCCACGGTCAGGATGGTGCCTTCTACCGGCTTCATCACGGCCCTGTACCCGCTTTTTTGGGCTTCGGCAAAAGCGGCTTTCAGGCTGGCGGCGTCAATGCTGGGCAGGTCACGCACCGCCTCGGCAAAGCCGCGCAGCAGCTGCGAAAGAATCACGCCGGAGTTGCCGCGTGCGCCCAGCAGCGCGCCGTAGCTGATGGCTTTGGCAACGGCGCGCATTTCGCCGGTATCGCAGGTGTCCAGCTCGCGGCGCACCGACTGCATGGTCAGGTGCATGTTGGTGCCGGTGTCGCCGTCGGGCACCGGGTACACGTTCAGCGCGTTGACCTGCTC
>JAUNHF010000132.1:0-826 GCA_030524065.1 Deinococcus sp. | reverse complement strand
CAGCCAGTCGGTGGCGGTGCGCAGCATCTGGGCCAGCTGGGTGGGGGAGAGAACGTCACTCACGGCTGACTCCCACCACGTTCACGTGCACTTCCTGCAATTCGGTGCCCGCATGTGTCCGCACAATGTGCCGCACCCGGTCTTCGATGTTCTGCGCCACGGTGGGAATGCTGACCCCATACGCCACGATGATGTTCACCTCGGCCCAGTAGGGAGCGTCGGCGGCGGGCCTGTCCTTGCTCTTGCCCGCCTTGCTCTTCTCGGTGTGGGGGCCTTGCTCGCCCCGGTGAAGGGTCACGCCGTCCCTGACCTGCGAGCGGCCCAAGGCTTTGGTGATGCCTTCTTTGAGGTTCACTGGGGCCATGCCCACCACGCCGGGAACCTCATGCGCGGCCAGCCCGATCAGGGACGCCAGCGCCCCGTCGGTGATCTGAATACTGCCTTTGGGTGCCTTGCTCATGAATAGGCCAGAGTATAGGACCTGAGGCCGGGGGTGTGTGACGTGATGATGCCCCCCTCCACAGCGCCCCCAGTTTGCCCCTAGCATCAGTCCCATGAGCCGCCGCAAACACTTTGCCGACCCGCCGCCCGAACTGGCCGCCCGCGTTCCGCCCCGCCAGCGGCTGGCGCTGGGCCTGCCCACCCTGACGGCGGCGCCCCCGCCCGAGCCGCTGCCGGGGCGTGAGGACTGGACGCTGCGGGTCTTTGGGCTGGCCCGCGAGCAGAACTTCAGCTGGGCCGAGCTGCTGGCGCTGCCGCAAAGTACGCTCACGCTGGACATTCACTGCGTCACCCACTGGTCCAAGCTGGACACCGTCTGGCAGGG
>JAUNHF010000131.1 GCA_030524065.1 Deinococcus sp. | reverse complement strand
CGGCGAGCAGCGGAACAGGACGCCGCCGGAGCGGGCGCCGGCCCCTACCCCCTGTATCCGGCCGTGCTGGCCGAAGCCCTGGCCGTGGCCGACCACCGCTTGCCTCAGGGAACCCCGCTGCCGGAAGTGGCCCAGCGGGCGGCAGCGCTGTACCGCCGCCTGCTGGCCGAGCTGGGGCATGGCGCCAGGACGCAGGAAGCCGGGGCACAGGAATCTAGGGCGCAGGAATCCAGCCCACAGACCTCCGGAGCAGGGGGGCCTACAGCCGAGGAAGCCAGGGACCTACGGTGAAAGGAGCAGACGCCGAGGAGCGGGCCGCCCGCTTTCTGGCGGCGCAGGGCCGCGAGGTGCTGGCCCGCAACTACCGCATTCCTGGCGGCGAGATTGATCTGGTGACTCGGGAAGGCGGCACTCTGGTCTTTACTGAGGTGCGCCACCGCCGTGGCCGCCGCTACGGCAGCGCCGCCGAGAGCGTGACCCCACGCAAGCTGGCACTGATGCACCGCGCCGCCCTGGAATACCTGACCCGGGAGCTGGGCCGCGACGACCTGCCGTGCCGGCTGGAAGTGCTTACCATTGACGGCGATGTGCAGACAGGGCCGCTGCAACTCATTGCGCTGACCTGATGTGATCAGGGCAGGGCGCACACCGCCCTCAGCGCTGGTAGTTTGCGACCAGCCCCTGCAAGAAAGCCAGCCCCTGCGCGTGGCTGCGGGGGTCCACCCACTCGTCTTCGCGGTGGGCGTGTCCGCCCCGGTACACCCCCACGGTCAGGGCGGGCAGGCCGTAAGGCGCGGCGGCATTCGCGTCGGTGGAGCTGGCGGCGGGGCGCAGTTCCAGACCCGCTGTGCGCGCCGCTGACTGGGCCAGCGGCAGCAGCTCGGCAGTGTTCAGCAGGCCGCCGGGCCGGTCGCCCACCCGCTCCAGCTCCAGGCCGACACCCACCTGCTGCGCCGCCGCGTGCAGGGCGTCCACCGCCCGCCGGTCCAGGTCGTTCAGCTCTGCGGCGCCCAGTGAGCGCAGGTCCAGCAGCAGCGAAGCGGCCGCAGCGATGGAATTGACCGAGCTGCCGCCCGAAATTACGCCCACATTCAGGGTGGTGCGCGGGTGCCGGGGGAGTGGCAGGGCGTACAGGGCCGCGGTTGCTACGCCCAGGGCATGCACGGCGCTGGGCACCGCCTCGCCCCAGGAGTGCCCCCCCGGCCCGCTGAAGTGGGCCTGATAACGCCGCACGCCCACCGCCTGCGTGACCACCGAGCCCAGATATCCGTCCACAGCGACAAAAGCGCCCAGTTCGTGCGCGTGCTGGGCCAGCAGATGCTTGGCGCCGCGCAGGTCCCCCAGCCCTTCTTCGCCCACATTGGCGGCCACCCACAGCGGGGCGCTCAGGGTTACCGGGTCCAGGTCGCGCAGCAGGGCGGTCAGCACGGCCAGGCTGGAAGAGTTGTCGCCCAGCCCCGGCCCGAACCAGCGGCCTGGCTGGGTACGCACCTGCACGTTGGTCTGCGGGCCAAAGACGGTGTCCAGGTGCGAGGCCAGCAGCAGAGGCCGCCGCCCCTCGGCGGGAGAAGGGCTGCCGCCGGGCGCAATCCTCACCAGCACGTTGCCCACCTCGTCGCGCTCGGGGGCGTAGCCCAGGTCGCTCCACAGACGGGCCATCAGTTCTGCGCGCGCCTCCTCCTGAAAGGTGGGTGCGGGGGTCTGGGCAATTTGCGAAAGGTACTGAAGGGGCATCTGTTCCCTGAGTGTACCCCGCTGCTCCTGGGCAGCCGCCCGCTGGACACACGAAAAAACCCCGCACGCCGGGGGTGCGGGGCTCGGCCAGGGGGCCTGCTTGAGCGCTTCAGCTTAGCGGCGGCCACCTTGCAGCACGGACGAGCCGATCACGGCGGCCAGCCCCACCAGGCCGGCTTTTGCCAGCGGGCTGCTCAGGGCGCCGCCCTCAGCGAACGCGGCTTCCAGCGGGCTTTTGCCGTTCTGGTCGGGGGCCTGGGCGGCTTTGGTGTAGGCGTCAATCAGGTCACGGTCGTCGTCGGCGTTGACCTGCTGCACCGGATTGCTGGGGCTGCGCACGATGGCGTCGCCCAGCTGGCGGCGGTCTTCGGCGGGCAGCTGGCCCAGGTAATCCTTCATCAGGGCTTCGCGCTCCTGGGGGCTGGCGCTTTGCAGGTAATCGCGCACGTAGGCGGCCGCTTCCTGGGCGCTGACCACACCGTCACGGTTGGTGTCGCGGGGGTCCAGCCCACCCTGGCCCTGAGCCATACCGCCCTGGCCCATACCACTCTGGGCAGCGGAGTTGAGGGACGCCATTTTTTCGTGCAGTTCTCGTTTCAGGTCTTCAAACATAGTCAATCCTCCTTGAGGTGAAGTGCTTCCAGCCTAGGCCGCTCCCCAGGGAGCCGGGTGAAAGAAGGGAAGGCGGAAATTGAGAAAAAGCAGACGTTTCGTGCGGGGCCAGCCGGGCAGCCTTCGCTCTGGGCACCCCGCCTCCTGGGTCACTTGCGGTTCATGCGGAAGCGCCGCGCCATGCGCTCCTGGCGCACCGAGGCTTCTTGCAGATCGGCGGTGCTGACCTCTTCAATGGTCACGAAGGCTTTGGGATAGATGTCCTCAATCAGCCGCAGCACTTTGCCCGAGGCCCGGCGCGGAATGACGCTAAACAGAATGCGCACGTCGCCGTCACGGCCCGAGCCGTTGAGGGCCGTGACGTAGTACCCGGCGCTGCGCAGCGCCCCGGCCACGTCGGGCGCCGACACCGGCACAAAGGCGCGCAGCACCACCTTGCCCACCGCCAGCCACTGCTCGATCCAGGCGCCCACCAGTGTGCCTGCCGCGTAGCCGCCTGCGTAGGCCACAAACTGCACCGGGCTTTCCAGGTTGCCCAGCACCTGCGCCGCTGCGGTCAGCCAGATCAGCGACTCGAAAAAGCTGAGGACGGCGGCCACGTTGCGCCGCCCGCGCACGATCATGCCGATACGCAGGGTGCCCAGCGATACATCCAGAATCCGCAGGCCGAAAATCATCAGGGCGTTGAGCAGCAGAGCAGGGGTCAGGTCCATAGCTCCCGCAGGCTAACGCGGCGGCTGTGTCCAGGGCCAGGCAAAGGTGGCCGGACAGGGGAGGCCAGACACAGCTAAGGCAGGGCCGCGCCCACCAGCAGCTTCGGGCGGCCACCGGCCCGCGTGGCATAGTGAGGGCCGACCATGACCCAGCCCTCCTCCCAGCCCTCGCCGTCTCAGGCACCGTCTCAGCCGCCCGCCGCGCCCCGCAGGCCCGGCCAGGGCGCCGCGCCGCAGACCATCCGTGACCTGATCTTTACCCTGCTGATTCCGATTGCCGTGCTAAGCCCCGACCTGCTGGGCAGCGGCTTTTCGGTGGCGGATCAGCTGGGCGGGGGCACCCAGGGCAATATCCGCGCTTACCTCGCCGCCGCCCTGATTCCCGTGGTGTACGTGGCCTGGGACCTCATCAAGAACCGCAACGTCAGCCCAGTGGCGCTGCTGGGCGGCGTGGGCGCCCTGGTCGGCGGGGCGCTGGCCTTCTGGTACGTGGACGGCTTCTGGTACGCGGTCAAGGACAGCGCACGCTCGTACCTGCTGGGCCTGGCCTTCCTGATCAGCGCGGGCACCCGGCTGCCACTGTTCCGCATTTTTATGGACACCGCCAGCCTCAGTGAACCCCCCGAAAAGCGCTCGCTGATGCAGCGCGCCCTGGGCGACCCGGCCATTCACCGCGCCATTGCCAACGCCACGGTGGTCTTTGCGCTGGTGGACATCGTCAGCGGCCTGATTAACTCGTATGTGAACTACCAGCGGGTCACGGCCGCGTTCGGCAGCGACGCGTTCAACGCCCAGGTGGCCGAAGTGAACGCCATTATGCGGCTGCCCAGCATGGGCATCAGCCTGCTGGGGGTGGGCATTGCGTTTTGGCTGCTGCACCGCGCCACGGTGGCCCGCTTCGGGCCGGGCGCCACCCTGTTTGACCCGGGGACGCTGGCAGGCCGGCTGGATGCGCCGGCGCCCTAGGCTGCCCGGATGCGTCAGTCTCCCCCAGATGCCCCAGTCTCCCCAAGCCCGCCCGCCTACTCCTCTTCCAGATTCCTGGCCTTGCGCTTCTGGTAGGCCCCGGTCATCAGTTCGGCCACGTACTCGCGCACAAACGGCATGCCGCTTTCCTCGGCGGCGCGGACCTCGGCGGCCCGGTCGTAGGGCACCCGCACAAAGGTGGCTGCGTAGCCCGGTGCGCTGAAATCCAGAATCAGGTAGCTGGGCAGCACGCTGTCCAGGGGGTTGCCCACCGAGCCGCAGTTCAGCAGGGGGCGGCCTTCCACGTCCAGCAGCAGCGTTTCGTGAATGTCCCCGAACACCAGTGCGTCGGCGTAACCCATCAGGCCCAGGGCGGGCTGCGGGGCGAAGTTGTCCAGCTGCTCGGACAGGCTGGAGTGCGGGTACAGCTTGTGAAATACTCCCCGGCTGCTGGCATGCACGAAACGCCAGCACACCCCGCCAAAAGTTTCCTCAATGCCAAACGGCAGGGTTTCGAGGTATTTCAGGTCGGCCGGGCGCAGGCGCGAGCGCGGCCATAGGTCCTGCGGGCGGTGGCTGGCACCGGCTACGCGGGCGTCCCAGTTGCCCTGAATCACGCGCCCCGCGTGCGCCTGTACCCAGTCCACCACCGCCTGCGGGCGTGGCCCTTTGCCCACCAGGTCGCCCAGCACCCAGATGTCGCTCAGGCCGCGCCGCTGAATGTCGGCGTGCACGGCCAACGTGGCTTCCAGGTTGGCGTGCAAGTCGGCCATTACAGCGAGGCGGGTCATGGGGCACAGTCTAGAGCAGGCCAGCCCCGGGGCGGGACTCAGCTCTGAGGTTCGCCTGCCAGCGTTCTGTACCTGCCCTTGAAATACAGCAGCGGCTCCTTATCCGAGTGCTCGGTGCAGGTGATCAGGCCCAGGAACAGGGTATGGTCGCCGCCGTCCAGCACCTGATATTTGCGGCACACCATACAAGCCACCGTGCCGCCCAGCACCGGGAAGCCTGCTTGCTCACGCCAGGGCACCGCTTCTTCGGGGCCGGGCCGGCCAGCAAAGTGGTTGCTGAGGTGCGTCTGGTCGTGCGCCAGGATGTTGACCCCGAACTGCTGCGTGCTTTCTGACAGCAGCACCTCGTGCATGCGGGCGCGCTTGTCCACCGACACCAGAATCAGCGGTGGGTTGAGACTGACCGACACAAAGGCGCTGGCGGTCATGCCGTGTACAGCGCCGTCTGGTCCCCGCGCCGTGATGACGGTGACGCCGCTGGCGAAGCGGCCCAGGGTAGAGCGGAACTCCTCGGGGCCGATGCCTTCTGGGCTGGTCTGGGCCTGTACCTCTGCTTGCGTGGGGTGGGGTTGTGTCATGTGGTCAGTCTAGAGGCTGGTGGTCGGCCGGCGCT
>JAUNHF010000130.1 GCA_030524065.1 Deinococcus sp. | reverse complement strand
TGGCCTGCCCTGGCAGCGGGTGGTCAATGCTCAGGGCCGCCTCAGCACCGGCAAAATCGGTTTGGGCGAGTTGCAACGCGCCCTGCTGGAGGCCGAGGGCGTCACCTTTGATGCCAGCGGCCGGCTGGACCTGCGGGCGCGGCAGTGGTGGCCCCCAGAGGCGCCGGCCCAGGCCGCACCCGCCCCGCTGCTGGCTCCTGACTGAAGGGTAGGATGGCCCTCCCAGGGGGCCGGGCGTGCGCGCTATTCTGTGGTCCATGACGACTCTCAAAGCACGCATGACCCAGGGCAACGTGGTGTCCTGGCTCACCGGCATCCTTCTCGGCCTGGTTCTGGGGGTCGCCCTGCTGATCGTGACCAACGCAGGCGCACCTTCCGCCAACGACCCGGTAGAAGACGGCGTGGCCGTGACTGCCGACGCCAGCGCCAACGAAGCCGCCCAGAACGGCAACACTCCCGAAACGGCCGGCGTAAGCCAGGGCAGCCAGGGCGGCGTGTCCGACAGCTCCACGAACGGCAGCCAGACAACCGCCCCAACCGTGGGCGACCCGGCCACCACGGCCA
Source organism: Deinococcus sp. (assembly GCA_030524065.1). Classification (GTDB taxonomy): domain Bacteria; phylum Deinococcota; class Deinococci; order Deinococcales; family Deinococcaceae; genus Deinococcus. Next base: position 4,884 of record JAUNHF010000130.1, on the reverse strand, counting down.
GTGGTGAAGACGGGGGCGAAGCGGTAGCGGCACCGTCTGACCCCTCTGAAGGCGCGGGCACGACCAACGACGCTTCCTCTGCGGCCACGGACGCCTCGGGCGCCGCGACAGGTGCTGCGGCTTCGGACGCCGCCACGCAGGCCGGGGGCACTGAGGCCGCAGCTGGTGCCACGGCGGCTGCCGCTGGTGACGCCGCCGCTGGACAGACACTGTTTGCGGGCAGCTGTGGTGGCTGCCACGGCGCTCAGGGCCAGGCCTTGGTCCGGCCATGACCGCCAACGCCAATCAGTGGGACCTGGCCGGCTTCACCCAGACCCTGCGTCAGGGACAGACCCCTGACGGCCGCGAACTGGCTCCCACCATGCCGCGCTTCAGCGAAAGCCAGCTGAGCGACCAGGAGATTGCCAACATCCACGCCTGGGTACAGAGCCTCTAGATTCATCACCACCGGGCGCAGCGCCTCCGATCGTCCTGGGGCCTGCGCTACAATCACGTCGCAAGCCCACAACTCAGCCCGCTCAGACTTTTTCAGGAAGGAAGTTCAACCATGCTCGTGACCGGCAAAGACATTCTGATTCCCGCCCGCGAAGGCAAATACGGCGTACCCGCTTTCAACACCAACAACATGGAGATCACCCAGGCGATCATCCACACTGCCGAGAAGCTGGAAGCGCCCGTGATGGTGCAGATGTCCGAAGGCGCCATCAAGTACGGCGGCCAGGACCTCGCCAATATCGTGATTGACATGGCCCGCCGCGCTACGATTCCCGTCGCGCTGCACCTGGACCACGGCTCCAGCTACGAGTCGGCGCTGAAGGCCATCAGCATGGGCTTTACCTCGGTGATGATCGACGCCTCGCACCACGAGTTCACGGACAACGTGCGCGAGACGCGGCGCGTGGTGGAAGCCGCGCACGCCATGGGCGTCAGCGTAGAAGCCGAGCTGGGCCGCCTGGGCGGCATTGAAGAACATGTCGTGGTGGATGAAAAAGACGCCTTCCTCACCGACCCCGAAGAAGCGGTCAAGTTCATTGAGGAAACCGGCGTGGACTACCTCGCTATCGCCATCGGCACCAGCCATGGCGCCTACAAGGGCAAGGGCCGTCCCTTTATTGACCACGACCGGATTGAGAAGATCGCTGGCCTGACCACCATCCCTCTGGTGGCCCACGGCTCCAGCGGCGTGCCCAAAGAAATCACCGACCGCTTCCGCACTGCGGGCGGCGAAATCGGTGAAGCCGCCGGCATCGCCGACGAAGACCTGACCCGCGCCGTGCAGCACGGCATTGCCAAGGTGAACGTGGACACTGACCTGCGCCTGGCCGCCAGCGTAGGCGTGCGCGAAGCCTTCCAGGCCAACCCCAAAGAGTTCGACCCCCGCAAGTGGATGGGCCCGGCCCGCGACGTGATGAGCGAAATTGTGGCCCACAAGTTGCAGGTGCTGGGCGCAGCCGGCAAGGCCAGCATGAAAGCACTCCGCTAAACCCCCGGCACAAGGCACAAAGCAGAGGGCGCTGATGAGGAGTTCCCATCAGCGCCCTCTGCTTTCGCTGCCTTTGTCCTGCCGCCTTTAGACCCGCACCAGTTCCGCTGGCAGCATGCGCCCAAAAGCCGGGAACGCGTCGGCGGCCTGGGGCCGGCCTTCGCCCTGCAGGACCACCAGCCCGCTCGGCCCCTGCACGTGCAAGGGCAGCAGCGCCAGTCGGCCCGTCTTGTAGGCGCCCAGGTCCAGGTAGACCTGCTTCTCCTGCTGCACGGCCACCCGCACCGGCGTATGCCCATGTACCGAGTAGGTCACGCCCGGCGGCAGCGCAAAGGGACCGTCGGCCGGCCGCAGCCACAGCACCGCCGACATCGGATTGGGGTAGTCGCGGTGGGCCTTGGGTGGGCTGGCATGGGTCACCATCACGCTGGGGCCAGCCGGCGGCTGAGGATGCAGCTCTCCCTGTTCATCCACAAAGACCATTCTGGGCAAGTCGGTCAGGTATTCCCGCAGCAGCTCGGGGAAATTTTCCAGCGTCAGGCTGCCCAACTCCTGGCGTACCGTCTCACCGCCGGCACGCATCCACCACTGCAGCCCCTGCATCGCCAGGCGGAACGCTCCGGGGTCGCCGCTCTCGGTAAAGCGCTGAAAGTGCCCTGGGCCGTCCAGCGCCATGCGCTCATGGTTGCCCATCAGCAGCGTGGCGCGGCCCTGGGCACGCAGTTCCAGCAGGCGGGTCACGCAGCGCAGCGACTGCGGGCCACGGTCAATCGCGTCACCCAGATTCAGCAGGTGCCAGCCCGGCCAGTGCGCCTCGGCGTAGCGGATGGCCGCTTCCAGCAGGTCGGCGCGGCCATGCAGGTCAGGAACCACAAACACAGTGCGGGGCTCAGAAATCACGGGTGCAGTCTACTTCGCTTAACCTGAACCGCTTACCCTGGCCGCATGAGGAGTCTTCTTTGAGAGCTGCGTCCGCTACAGGGCGCCTGACCCGCCGGCAGTGGCTACAGCGCAGCGCTCTGGGTCTGCTGGGGCTGGGCAGCCTGCTGGGCGGGGGTGCCGTGGCCGGCGCTTATGGCCTGAGCGTGACCCGGCAGCGGCGCGTGCTGCCTGGCCTGAGCACCCCCCTGCGGCTGGTCTTCCTGACTGACCTGCACTACGGGCTATATATCGGTGCAGGAAGTATTCGCCACTGGGTAGACACAGCCCTGGCCGAGCGGCCCGACCTGATTTTGCTGGGCGGCGACTTTGTGGATATTCGCCCCGGCGAGCGGCCCACGCCCCTGCTGGAGCAGCTCGCCCGCTTGCAAGCTCCGCTGGGAGTGTACGGAGTATGGGGCAATCATGATTACGGGTCCTTTGGCCGCTACGATTCACGCTGGCGCGGCGAAAGGCAGCCAGGCTGGGCCGAGAGGCGCAGGGCACTGGGTGAGCAACTGGCTGAAGCGGGGGTGCAGCTGCTACGCAACCAGGCGGCTCAGCCCAGGAATGACCTTCACCTTATGGGCACCGACGATTGGACATGGGGCGAACGCCCTGACCTCCGCGCCCTGCTGGCTGGAGCGGATGAGCGGGCCACCCTGCTGCTCACCCACAATCCCGATATTCTGCCCACCTTGCCGGCACCGGTCGGCCTGACACTGGCAGGGCACACCCACGGCGGCCAGGTGCGGCTGCCGGGCGTGGGGGCTGTGGTGGTGCCCAGCGCCTATGGCACCCGCTACGCGATGGGTTGGCATCAAGGCGCCTACGGCAGCCCGGCCTATGTCAGCCGGGGCCTGGGCGTGTCGGGCCTGCCGGTGCGGACCCTGTGCCCGCCAGAAGTGACCGTGCTGGAGCTGCTGCCAGGCTGAGCCGGGTTCAGCGCCCGGCCAGCACCTCGGCATACAGGTCACGGTAAGCCTGCGCCGAAGCGTCCCAGCTAAAGTCCAGGGCCATGCCTTCGCGCACCCGGCGTTCCCAGTCGGCCTTGTCGCGCCGGGCTACCCACGCTTGGCCGCAGGCTTCCAGCAGCGCCTGGGAGGTGGCCGGGCCAAACGTGAACCCGACGCTGGGAGACACCGTATCTTTCAGGCCGCCGGTTTCACGCACCACCGGCAGGGTGCCGTAGCGCAGCGCGATCATCTGCGAAAGGCCGCACGGCTCAAAGCGGCTGGGCATGGCGAATACGTCGGCCCCAGCATAGATCCGGTGGGCCAGTGCCTCGTTCAGCCCGCTGGCAAAAGCCACGCGAGGGTGCAGGTTCCAGCCCTGAAATGCCGCTTCCAGCAGGGGATCGCCGCCACCCAGAATCACCACATTCCAGCGCTGCACCAGTTCCGGCAGCGCCATCAGCAGCAGGTCCATGCCCTTCTGGTCGGCCAAGCGGCTGACCGTGCCCAGAACCGGTAAGCGGTCAAAGCCGAACTCCTGGCGCAGGCGGCGGCGGTTGCTGCTTTTGCCACGTGGGCCGGAATAGTTCATGACATACCCGTCACGGCGGGGGTTCCAGCGGTCCAGATCCAGCCCATTGAGAATGCCGCGCAGCCGTCCCTCCGCGTTCAGGCGCCGCAGCACTCCGTCCAGCCCCTCGCCGTACTCCGCAGTGGTGATTTCCTGGGCGTAGGTGGGGCTGACCGTGGTCACCCGGTCAGCGAACACCAGCCCTGCCTTGAGCAGGTTCAGATCGCCGTGAAACTCCACAAAGTCAGGCTGAAAGGTCCAGTCGGGGAGCGCAGTCCAGCCGGCCGCCTCGTGCAGATTCCAGCGCCCCTGGTACTGTAGGTTATGTACGGTCAGGACAGTGGGCAGGCCGCTCAGGTGCGCGTGTGCGGCGGCCAGACCGGCCTGCCAGTCATGGGCGTGCAGCAGCCGGGGCTGAATGTCTAGCCGCTGCAACGCTGGAAGCACCGCCCGCGCAAAACCACTGAACCGGCGCACATCGTCCGGGTGGTACAGGCCGGCACGCTCAAACTCTTGCATCCCCACGAACAGGTAGTCCACTCCGCCCCGGCGCTCGTGGCCCAGCCGGATTTCACCCACGCCCTCTACGGTAAATGCCCCCAGCTGCTGCACCCCACCTGCGTCAGCCAGGTCCTGATACCAGGGAGAAACCACCATCACTGCGTCTCCAGCTGCCGCCTGCGCCGCAGGTAGAGCCCCCAAAACATCGGCCAGGCCGCCGGTGCGCGAGAAGGGAAAGACCTCGGAAGCCACATGAACCGTAGGCGCCGCCGGTGCAAAAAAGGTCATGCGGCAAGTGTACTGTTCCTGCCCGCACGCTCAGGTCAGCTGACCGGACGTTGACTTTCCCGGCAAGCCACTGCTAAACTTCTGAAGCTTGATACGGGCCTTTAGCTCAATGGTTAGAGCAGTCGGCTCATAACCGATTGGTTGCCGGTTCAAATCCGGCAGGGCCCACC
>JAUNHF010000129.1 GCA_030524065.1 Deinococcus sp. | reverse complement strand
ACCCGCTGGACGCTCCGCCGGGCAGTGTGTGGGACACCGAGCTGCCCGCGCTGCGCCCGCTGATAGACGCTGGGCAGGCCCTGGACGCGGCGCTGGGCGTGCCGGGCCTGCCGCAGTCGGCCACCGGGCAAAGCTGCTGGCTGACGGGCCAGGACGCAGTGGCCTACATGGGCGAGCACTTTGGACCGCAGCCGGGGCCTACGCTGCGCGGATTGCTGGACCGCGCCAGTCTGCCCGCGCAGCTGACGTCGGCGGGCGGACGCGTGGCCCTGGCGAACTTTTACCCGCCCGGCTACGTCGCGGCTCACCGTCGGCGGCCCCGGCACGGCTGCTTTCCCTATTCCGTGCTGAGCGCGGGATTGCCGCTCAACCCGCCCGACCTACCGGGAGTGCCGCCTACCCTGGGGCTGGACCACGCCGCGCCTTGGCTGCCGCAGCGCCCTGCGGAAGCCTGCGCCCGGCTTGGAGAGCGCCTAGCGGGGGCCGCGCAGGCACAGAGCTACGACCTGGTCATGCTGGACCTGTGGCTGGGCGACACCATCGGCCACCTGCGGCACGCGGCGCCGGCCACCGCCCTGGAAGCTGGGCGCGAGTACCTGCGCCGAATAGACGCCCTGCTGGCCGGACTGCTGGCCGCTGGGGGGGCCGTGACCGTGACCAGTGACCACGGCAACCTGGAAGATCTGACAACAGCTTCACACACCCGGGCGCGGGTCCCGCTCGCCTGGACCGGGCTGGCCGGGCCGCCTCCGCTGGCCGATGTGGTGCAGGGGGGGCGCTGGCTGCGGCGGCAGCTGGGCCTCGCGGACAGACCTGACGAATGACCGCATCCTTTAGCAAACGTCCATGTTGGCGGCGGCTGGCCGGGCTGCACACGGCAAAGTTATCCACAGGAGGGGCGGCACAGGGGCGTCTGTCCCAGCTGGCCGCCGTTCTGTAGGGTGCAGAATCGGTGGTCCATTCTCCAAAAGCCCGGTGCGGACGCTGTTTCACGTGACCTCTCGCAGCAGGCGCTCTGGCGGACAGGTTCCCCGGAGTTATCCACAGTGAAACTCTGGCCTGTGGATAACTCTGCGCGGCGCGGCGCTCATGTTCTCACGTTCGGCCCAGCAGGTGCCCCAGGCTGACCTAACGCTGACCTGGCGCTGAAAAATAGAGGGTCACCCTGAGGCCTGTGCGGACAGCAGCGCCACTGTGAAACATGGCCCTGCGGAGCAGGTGACTCCCCACAGCTGCATTTCTTTTATGATGGGCGGGCATCTTACCTATAGGCCCGACCTCCGGCTTCAGCGCCTGGCCCAGCCTCTGCCTTTGCCGGCAGGCTGCCGCTTTCCGTGCGCCCCGCTGCCCTGGGCCCTTTACCCTTCCACGTGCCCACCAGTACGCGGAGCTGACAGGAGGCAACATATGTCCGGTAACACCAGCTTGTCCGAACCCGCAACCATGTCCGTGCCTACAGCCACGTCCACACCCGCCGAAGCTGCCATGACCGCTTCGGTGGTGCAGCCGGCCGCTGAGGGCGAACAGGCCGCAGTGCCCATGCTGCAATTCATCACCCCGGAAGGCACCCTGAACAGCGGAGCGCAGCCGCTGCCCGGTGCGCCCTTGCCCGACCCCGAAACCCAGTTGTGGCTGTACCGCCAGATGCGCCGCATTCGCCACTTTGACGAGCGGGCCTGGGTGCTGTACCGCCAGGGCAAGATGGGTGTGTTCCCGCCGTACGGGGGCATGGAAGCTTCACAGGCTGGCACAGCCGCCGCGCTCACCACGCAGGACTGGCTGTTTCCCACCTACCGCGACACCGGCGCGGCGCTCACCTACGGCCTGCCTATCGCACAGACGGTGGCCTACTGGCGCTCCAGCCCGCACGGCTGGTACATGCCCGAAGACCTCAAAATCACGCCCTTTTATATTCCCATTGCCACCCAGTACCCGCAGGCGGTGGGCGCAGCCCTGGCCGAGCGTAAAAAGGGCACCCGCAACGTGGCACTCGCCTTTATCGGGGACGGCGGCAGCTCTGAGGGCGACTTTCACGAGGGCCTGAACTTCGCCGGAGCGCTGAATGCGCCGTGCGTGTTTGTGCTGCAAAATAACGGCTGGGCCATCAGCGTGCCCACCACCACCCAGACCCGCGCCCGCAACCTCTCGCGCCGCGCCGACGGGTACGGTATTCCCGGCCTGCGGGTAGACGGCAACGACATTCTGGCCGTGTACGCCGTGACCAAGCAGGCGGTGGAGCGTGCCAGAAACGGCGAAGGCCCCACCCTGATCGAAACCGTGACCTTCCGCATCAAGCCGCACACCGTGGCCGATGATCCCACGCGCTACCGCACCGACGAGATGACCGCTGGCTGGGACGCCAAAGACCCGGTGCTGCGCCTGCGCACATACCTGTTGGAGCAGGGCACCCTGACGGAGGAGAGCGAAGCGGCCATGCTGGAAGAGATCAGTGCCGAGTTCGAGGAAGCGGTGGCCGCCGCCGATAGCCTGCCTGACCCCACGCCCGCCGAGATCGTGGATCACGTGTTTGCCGAGCCCACACCGCAGCTGAACAAGCAACGCGCCGAAATCATGGAGGAGAACCCCGCATGACTGCCACTGCCGAACGACAGGCCCCCCCACAGCGCGACCCGGCCAAGCCCATCACCATGGTGGCCGCCATCAATGAAGCGCTGGACCTGGCCCTGGCCCGCGACCCAGATGTGTACATCTTTGGGGAAGACGTGGGCGTGATGGGCGGCGTATTCCGCGCCACCGACGGCCTGCAAGCCCGCCACGGCGCAGAGCGCGTGTTCGACACGCCGCTGGCCGAGGCCGGCATCATGGGCGTGGGCATCGGCATGGGCTTGGCGGGCCTCAAGCCGGTGGCCGAAATGCAGTTCGCGGGCTTTTTGTACCCCGCGCTGGACCAGATCATGAGCCACCTGGGCCGCTACCGCCACCGCACCCGCAGCCGCTTTACGCTGCCGGTGGTGGTGCGTGCGCCCTACGGTGGCGGCGTGCATACCCCCGAGCAGCATGCCGACAGTCCCGAGGCGATCATCGCCCATGTGCCGGGCGTCAAGGTGGTGATTCCCAGTGGCCCCGCCGATGCCAAGGGCCTGCTGCTGGCCGCCATTGAGGACCCGGACCCGGTATTTTTCTTCGAGAGCATCAAGATGTACCGCTCCCTCAAGCAGGAGGTGGACCCCGGCTACTACACCGTGCCCATCGGCAAAGCTCGCATCCACCGCGCCGGCAGCGACCTGACGCTGATCTGCTACGGCGGCATGGTGGAAGTGTGCCAGAAGGCCGCCGAGGCTGCCGAGCGGGCCGGCATCAGCGCTGAGATCATTGACCTGCGGACCATCACGCCGCTGGATACTGAAACCGTGCTGGAAAGTGTCCGCAAGACGGGCCGCGCCGTGATCGTCACCGAAGCGCCGCGCACCGCCGGCTTTCACTCGGAAGTGGCCGCTGTGATTGCCGACGAAGCGATTGATTCGCTGCTGGCCCCGGTGCTGCGCGTCACCGGCTTTGACGCGCCCTACCCGCCTTTTACCGCCATTGAGGACAGCTACCGGCCCACCGCCACCCGCGTGGCAAAGGCAATCCGCCGGGTGATGGAGTACTGAGAGAAGCCCGGCGCGGGAGCAAAGCCAGTCGCAATGCGGACTGGCCCTGTGTCCCCAGCAGTGCATGGGGCAACCGGCTTTCTGCGGGGGCACTGCCGGAAGCTAGCCTCAGGTCCGCCACTTCCGCGTACCGCGCGGTCTGGAGGCGCACTTGTTCGTTTCACCTTTCATTGGAAACGACGCAGCCGCAGTCCGGATCAGAACTCTTCCAGCAACCGGCGCATGGCCTCATGGCCGCTCACTACTTCGGTAATGCCGTCGCGGTGCAGGTTGGTGACCAGGAGCGCTGCCTCTTCCAGGGGGTAGTTGAGGCGGTCCACCACTTCCTGCACGGTCTTTTCGCCCTGCATGTGCCTCAGAAACAAGTTGGCGTGGATGCTCGCAGGCATCTGCCGCGCTTCGGAAAAGGGCCTCAGCTTGATCACCAAGGTTTTGAAGCCTGCAATGGCGCTGGGTTCCAGTACCCCTGCATTCAGTAGCTCTGCAGCGGCCTTTTCGCCTTCGTCTTTGTTCAGACGGCTGATTTCCAGGGCGCGGGCGATGGTGCGCCGGCCATTGAGCCAGCGGGCCAGCTCCCAGGCTTCGGGCGAGAGGTAGATGCTGGTGCTGCACGCCCCGAGGCGGTAGATCATGCCGTAGGGCAAGGTGGCTTCTGAAGGCTCAACGACCTTGATGTCTTTCAGGGTCAGACCCGCAATGGGAAGGGGCAGGCGCTCGTCGGGGGCAAAAATGTACTTGGTGGGTGGCAGGGTCCTTAAAAAGGCCAACGCTTCCCTGGCCTGCTGGTAAAGGCAGTGCTGGAGCTGGTGTGGCTTGAGAAGGCTGCTGTTCAGGAGGGTTCGTCCGAGCTGGCCTCCTGCCTGCACCGCCTGCTGCAATTGCCTAGGGGTCAGGTAGCCCAGCTCGACCGCCACGTCGCCCAGCTGCTTGTGGCCCCGCACGGCGGCAATGCGCCCCTCCTGCACATGAATGCGAATATCACTCGCCTCAGGGCTCAGCGTGCCCACCCAGTGTTCAGTCAACAGCTTTTCCAGAACTTCGGCGGCAGTCGTCTGCTGAAACCCCACGTTGGCGTCGCTCGCCACGGCTGTATTTTCGTTTAAGAGCACCTTGAATCTCCCCTCATCCCCTGACGGAGGATGTTGCCTGAAGTGTTGTGTTTGGGTGTTGCCTTTCCCACGCTGCCCGGGCCAATAGCAAAAGTGTGACCATACGGGGAAAGCTGGACTGGGGAAGCTGGGAAATGTGTCTCTTGACCCCCCACCGTTCAGAGGCCCAGCCGCCAGTATGGGTGCGACTTTATGAAGCTCATCATCAGCAGTTTCGGTCATACTGCCGTCATGCTGCCTGCGCTTCCGCCCACGCCTGCCGAAGTTATCCGTCTGGGCGGCGAATCCATCACCGTGACCGGCCCTTCCAACGCGGGCAAGGCCGGGATGGACATAGGCCTATGGGAGTACGAAGAAACCCTGTATTCACCGCGTGGCGACTCGGCAGCGGTGCGCTTTTGCTGGGATGCGGTCAAGTACCACGGCTGCCAGACCTATCTGGCGCGGCCTGGTGGTCAGGTCAGCCCACTCCAGAACAGCAACGTAGAGCGGCTGCTCTGGACACAAGATGGCGAATATCTGGTGGGAGCCGGAGCCAATACGCTGCGGCTATGGAATCTCTCGGGCGGGATGCGGAGCGTGGTCTACCGCACCAAAACAGGCGGCGTGGGCGATATTCAGCGGCTGTGGCTGGTCCCGAACGGGCGGGGGCGCAGTGACCTCTGCGTGTCGTCGCTGGACACCGTGCGTTACGACACCCCAGGTCAGCTCAGGCCCACGCTGACGCTCAGCACGGCCCG
>JAUNHF010000128.1:2797-5506 GCA_030524065.1 Deinococcus sp. | reverse complement strand
GCTGCATCTGTGGCGACCCTGAACCCCACATCCACCACGTCCGCCTGCCCGACCTGACCGGACAGGTGGGCGGACGCAGGTATCACGACAGCAAGGCCCAGGAGCTGGTGCTGCCCTTGTGTGCGCGGCATCACCAGACCGCGCAGGATGCAGTACATGCAGGCAGCGAGCAGGCATGGGCCGCCCGCAACTTCGGCCACGAGTTCGGCCACATCATTCACGCCGCCCGGCTGGTCAACAGCTGGGCACAGGAGCAAGGAGCACTGAAATGACCGACCTCGTTATCCCCATACAGCTTGAAGATTTACTGCCCACTGCCGCTGAAGCCGCAGCCCAGGCCGCCACAGTCCGGCTGGAACGCGAGCGCCGGGAGCTGCTAGAGAATGAAGACAGTCTGCGCTTTGTGATTGGGCATATCGAGAAAGCCGTACTGCGGGGCGCGAAGTCGGTAGAGCTGCCGCCCGCCTGGGTGCCGGCTTGCGTTGTCGGCCTACTCCAAAAGAAGGGCTACACCGTAGGAGACAACCTCACCCACCGCGCAGTGGCCATTTCCTGGTGAGCAGCATGGGGCAACAGAGGGACGTGCAGCAGTGGGACGCGTGGGAGCTGGAGGTACTGGACTACTACCCCCTGCTGGGCACCGCATGGGTGCAGCGCCAGTACCGCAAGCGCGGCATCCAGCGCAGCGCCTACAGCATCCGCCACAAAGCCAGCCGCCTACAGCTGCCCCGCCTGCTGACTGAGGAGTACACCTACGCCAGCGAGATCACCGCCGAGGCAGGCACCACACCCGCCGCGCTGCACAAGTGGCTGGGCTACCGAGACTGGCGCAAGCACTGCCGCCTGTTGGGTGGCCGCCTGCTGGTGCCGGAGATTATCGCCCGCTACTACCTGCACGCCGACCGCCTGGATAGCAGACCCCGTGGCTACTGGGGCACCGACCGCACCGCCGAGTACCTGGGCCAGCATCCCGATACCGTGCGGGCCAACGTGCCGCACGTCCAGCACGGACGCACCCGCTACTACGATCCCGCTGAAGTGGAGGCATACCGCAGCATGATGGAGAGCCAGCAACCACCACCCCGACACATCCCCCTGCGCGAGATCATCCCGCCCACCGAGCGCACCGAACGCCAGGCCCAGTGGTTCAAGAGCAACGGCACACCAGCAAAACGCGCAGCACGGCCCACACCAGGCGGCAGACAGACCGCCCTGTATGTCCACGAGGACGCCGCCCGCCAGTTCCTGACCGCCAAAGGCCACCGCGCCGAGGTGATCGAAACACTGATACGCAAGGCGCAGCAGGTCGGCCTGCTAAAAAGTCAGATCTGACCTGCCCCGCCCAAGTGGTGGGGCTTTTTTGTTGCCGTGCCAATCCTGCCAGCCCTGCCCGCAGACTGGGCGCATGACCGGAACCGGACAAATCGGACAGTCCACACATGCAGACGTGACACCAGCCCAGCAGCGCCGAGCGGATCGAAAGGAGCGTGCTATAGAGGCGCTGCGCGAGTACGGCACCCTGCAACGTGCCGCCGAAGCCGCAGGCGTGGCCCGGTCCACCCTGTACAAGTGGCGCGAGGATGACCCACAGTTCGAAGCCCTGGTCAAAGAGTGGATTGACGAGGACATGGAAGCGGAGCTGCATGACACCCTGTTCACGATTGCCAAGAAGGGCGCAGATGACCCGAAGTATGCCAACGCCGCCGTGAGGGCCGCCGAACTGCTGATTAAGGCAGAGAACCCCAGCAAGTACGGGGACAAGCTCAAGGTGGAGTCAGAGCAGACCATCAACCACCAGATACAAGTGGTCCATGAAGTGCGCGACCAGCACCGGCAGCTGCAGCAGGAACGACTGCGCCGCCTGGCCGAACGCACCATCGAGGCCGAGCCCATCCAGCAGGCCACCACAGCGGAAAGTCAGAACTGACCTCAGCAGTGCAGGCACACCAGACGCCTCACACCAGCACGGCCCCTCACAGACCAGACCTAGCACAAAGAGACAGGGAATCAGCCAATTGGACAGAGATTGGACGGAATCAGCCGAGCGGCGCCCAGGAACCTGCACAGTCGCCAGAACCGCGCCCCCAGGAAAGGGCGAACACCTGCACAGCTCCACCTATTTGTGACACAGCTATGCAGCCCCAGGCAGGGCCACTCAAGGGCACAACACGCTGGACACCAGGCGCAAAACGAGGCTCTACCCGGCAGCACGCAACCCACCCACGCACGCACACCGGCCACCTATTCACGGGCGCCCCATGAATTGCCCGTGCCACCTATTCACGAGCGCCCCGAGAATAGAGGTATGACGACCCAGACCCGCAAGCGCGGCCCCGACAGACAGCCCAGGCAGATGCACACCGCCAGTCTGGGCAATCTACGCAGCTATGACCGGGTGCGCCCGGAAGGGAAAAACGTCGTGGAGGTCAAGGTTTATCTCACCGCAGCAGACGCCAGGGCATGGCGCAGGCTCACCCCCACAGAGCGCGGCGAGCTGGCGGAGCTGGCCCTCAGACTGCGGGAACAAGGGCAGTAATTCACCGGCGCCCCATGAATTGAGAGCGGGCCTAGCGCCTCTTCCCTAAACCTATTTAGGGAAGAGAGAGGGCCTGTGGGGTGGGCAGAGTGGAGAGCAGCAGGACGGGAAGGCCCCCAGGGGGGAGCTTCGGACCCGGCCCCCCTCGTCATATACGTATAGGCCCTTCCTAA
>JAUNHF010000128.1:0-2787 GCA_030524065.1 Deinococcus sp. | reverse complement strand
CCAGATTTTCCCTATAAAGCTTCCAAGTGTGCCAGCTTCCAACTTCCAACTTCCAAACTGAGGGCATGGGAAACTTGAAGCTGACCCCACCCGCCGGACCCGTTCTGGCTGTCGCTGAGGGCGTGACCCCGACGCCGTTCACCATAGCGATGAACGCGATTCACTTTGCGTACCATCAGGGCTATCTCACGTTAGAAGAAGCGCGGGACGCTCACGGCCATTTCTCTGAGCGCCTGACCCTTGAGACGTTCGCCATGTTCAACGCACGCTGGGCACAGCGGCACGGCCTGGAGCCACGAGGGCGCTAAGCATGGCAGCCACCGTTATCTACAAGTACCCCCTGAGCCTCTTGGCAGCCGCCACCCATAATCTGCCCGCTGGCTACCAGCTGCGGCATGTGGGCCACCAAGATGGTGAGCCAATGCTGTGGGTTGAGGGCGACCCGTCCACTATCAGCAAGCCGGTGACGTTCGCCGTATTGGGCACGGGCAAGCTGATCCCTGGGAACTGGGAATGGGTAGGCACCTACCAAGAAGGCCCCTATGTCTGGCATGTGTTCAAGGTGAACGAGTGAGCCTGTCCACTTACTGGCCGGATGGACGCCCGAAGGTGTGGACCACGGACCCAAAGCAGGCCGAGGTGTACGACTACGGCGGGGCGCCCGTGGCCACCCATAACCTGCTGTGCCCAAAGTGCGACCAGCGACCAGCGGTGTACGACCTGAGCGGCGGGGTATTTGAGCCGTGCGGTAGTTGTGCCAAGCCCCCTTTGCCCCGCCTTCTCTCGCTGCTTAGGCGCTGGAAAGGCCACCAATGAGCATCACGCCCGAACGCTTAGAGGAGTTCTTGCAGCCGTACCGCGAGTTGTGGCAGCACTTCGCCGCCCACCCGTATGACTGGGCCAGGGAGTGTGTCAGGACCCGGAACGAAGACGCCGCACCCGGTCAGCCCCGCGAACATCTCCCCTTGCCTGACTTGCCGCACCTCAAGGTGCTGATTTGGGCCTACTACGCCGTGAGGCTGCTGGAGGTGGACAAAGCACGGCAGATGATGGCGACGTGGTGGCTGAACTTCATGCACGTCCACGAGGCCATGTTCCACGAGTCGGCCAACATTGGGTATCAGCACATGACGGCCGCCGACACCAGCGACAAGCTGGAGAAGTATTTTCTGTACGTCCTCAAGGCCCAGCCCACGGACGCCGTACTGCCCTGGATTGAGGACCGCGCCCACCCGCCGGAGGAGTGGGTCCGCTTGATTGCCGGGGAGTTCGGCCTGAGCCTGAAACCGCCGCATGAGCCCCGCGCCGACCAGCCGCCGAGCTTTGGCAGTGACGCCTACCACCTGGCGAAGCACCTGTGCAACACCTACACCACCAGCAGCGGCCCGGAAGGGGTGGAAAGCATTGTCCTCAAGCCGTTCTTTGAGGGCAGCCCCCGGTATGTGAACGCGATTCCAGCGGGCGCAAAAGGGCCGAACAAGTGGCGCGGCGACACGCGCACGCGGGCCAGCCATGATGAGGCCTGGTTTCACTTTGACCTGGCGAACAACGTGAACAGCGCCATGAAGTCGGTGGGGCAGTATGGCCGGCAGACCCTCATCACCACCGCCAGCATGGGCGAGGACGGCGACGCCTACCCGCTGGAGATGATCGAGAAGGCCGACCGGCAGCCGGACACCTTCGGAGACTTCACCGAGTGGGGCACGTTATCCACAGCCGAGCTGCCCGAAGGGGTGGAGATGTGGAAAACCAAGATGGGCTTTACCCACATCCGCATCCACCACTACGCGGACCCGAACAAGCGCGGCGACGACTGGATTCAGCGCAACGTGTACACGGGCGATGTGCGGAAGAACTTGCGTGAGGTGCTGATTCAGTACAACGCGCCCAGTGGCAAACCGTTTTACGAGAGCTTCGACTACCTGCGCCAGGGCCAGCCGCGCCCCGCTGTGCGCCCGGAGCAGGCCCAACTGCTGATCGGCACCGACGGCGGACGCCGGCCCGCGTCCGTGGTGGCCCTGGTCTACCCCACCGGACGGGTGCATGTCATCAAGGAGCTGGCAACCCCAGCGGGGCAGAGCACCAACATTCGCAGCCACGCCACCGCCCTGCGCCGCGTGCTGAACAGTGACCCGCTGTGTCAGGGCTGGGAACGGGACCACCTGCAAATCTGTGACCCGTCCATGTTCGACACCCGCAGCGAGACGGACGACAGCACCGCCGCGCAGATTCTGGTGGAGCTGGGCTTTAACCCGGTGCAGGGCCGCCAGGACCCGGACACGCGGTACGAGTCCATGACGAACCTGAACCTGAAGCAAATCCCTGATGGCTTGCCCGCCCTGTTGGTGGACAAGGCCCACGCGCCCACCTTTTACGAGGCCATGAGCGGGGCCTGTGTGATCGCCAAGAGCGCTGACAAGACCGGCCAGAACGTCAAGGAGAAGAACCACGCTTCGCACGTCACCGAAGCGGGCGAGTATCTGGCCGCGCACCTTGAGGGCAGCGGGATGGCGAAGCGGCGTAGCAGGGCGCCCAGGGTTCACCGGCCCAGACGCCGCGCCTGAGTGTGCCAGGGGCGGAGGCCCGTAGGTCAGATTTGACCCATGACAATGACCCCGAGTTATCCGCTGCTGCCCGCCCGAGTGGTTGGCCCCGCCACCACCCCGCCCCGCGTTGTATCCAGCCAGGCCACAGGTGTCAAGGTCACGCTCTCCGGGCCGGACTTTGTGGTGCAGGTGCAGGTCAGCAACGCCAGCGCCCCGGACTCAACCCCAGAACATCTGTTCG
>JAUNHF010000127.1:5234-5518 GCA_030524065.1 Deinococcus sp. | reverse complement strand
CCCAGGCACAACGCATCAGCACTGACCTGCCCATGACCAGTGTGGGCTCGGAGCTGACGTGGGCGGTGGGCGACCAGACCATGACGCTGGAGGTGGGCGCCGAAGGCCGCGTGCAGCTGGACCTGTACAGCCCTCAGCTGGACCCCAGCGACTACCGCAGCGCCGACTTTTATGGGGATGAGATGTATGGCCCTGCTAGGGGGCTGAGCACCACCTTCATCCTGCAAGACAGCCAGGGCCGCGAGGTGCTGCGCCGCACCTTCGGGTCGGGCAAGCACGCCTGG
>JAUNHF010000127.1:0-5224 GCA_030524065.1 Deinococcus sp. | reverse complement strand
TGGGAATCCCTGATTGACCAGGTGTTGCCCGCTGGGCAGTACCGCCTGCGGGCCGTGACACAGGGAAGCGGCAAGAACACCTTCGCGCTGCGGCTGCAAGGTGAGAGCGCCGCCGTGCACGCCGATCAGGTGACTGTGAACGTGCGCTCGCGCGAGTGGCTGCCGGTGCTCAACGTGACCACCGATGGCCCCGGGTACGCCCTGCGGATGTACGACGCCGACGGTGCCCCCGAGCTGGAAGCCCGCCTGCGCTTTGCCGGTGGCCGCGTCCAGCCGCTGCCAGTAGGCGGCGACGTGCAGTGGCAGGACCTGCCCTTGCCAGACGCGGCGGGCGAGTACGTGATCGAACTGCGCCAGCCGGCGGCGGCCCAGCAGCACTCCAATGCCGTGAGCTTTGCGCTGCAGCGTCAGCAGGGAGCTTTGCCGCTGACACTGAGCCAGGCGAACGAAAGCGGCCTGCTGGAAATTACTGCCGAGCTGCTGCTGCCAGCCGGGCCGCAGCCCACCCAGGTGGACGCGGTGGTGGCTGGCCGGGAAGTGAGCGTGCCTGCCGCGCTCAGCCAACAGGTCGCCCCCGGTGAGTATTCGGTGCAGGCGCAGGCTGTGCCGGGTGCCCGCGTCAAGATCAGCGACAGCAGCGTGACGGTGCCCGCAGGTGGCGCAGGCCAGACCCGCATTCAGGTGCAGCCGCAGCTGAGCTTGGCGTTGGAGCTGGACAAGCCCCAGGTGTGCGTGGGCGACGTGGTGGGCCTGCGGGGCCGCGCCCTCACCGATTACCGCGCTGCACTGCCGGTGGACCTCGAACTGAGTGCCCCGGGCCTGGAACTGAGCGGCAAGGTCAGCTATCAGGGCGAGCTGAGCGCCCAGCAGGCGGCCCAGCTGCCGCTGGAAGCCCTCGCCAAGGAAGCAGGCACCTACACTGTCACCCTGCGTTCGCCCATGTGGGACCAGGAAGTGACCCGCACCATAGAAGTGATGGCCGCCGCGACCGACGTGCAGCTGCGCCGCGAGGTGCCGGAGCTGGAACCCGGTCAGGAAGGCACCGTGCGCGTACTGCTGACCAACCGCAGCGCGGCCGCGACCACTTACCGCCTGAGTGAAGAGGCAAGCAGCGAGGGGGAAGACAGCGCACCGGGCACCCGCCTGGAACTGCTGGACAGCGGCACTTTTGAAGGTGAGCTGGCCGGCGGCGAAACCCGCGAGCTGAGCTACCGGGTCCGTGCCCCGCAGAGTGCTGGCAGCGCCCGCATCACTGGCCGGCTGACCAGCGGCACCTGCCCGGTGACCCAGGAATCCAGCGCCCAGCTGAGCGTCACGGCGCCGCCCGCCCCCACGCTGGTCCGCAGCAGTGAAGTGCTGCTGCCGTTCAGCGCCCCGGCGCAGGCCCAGAGCCTGATCGTGTCTCACCGCCTGCCTGAGGGCACCCGCTACCAGCCCGGCAGCGCCCGCCTGAACGGCGCCGCTTTGCCCGATCCTCAGCTGGGCCGCAGCGGCCTGCTGTACTGGGAGGTCCCGGTGACCGGTCAGGTCACGGCCACTGGTCAGGCCTACAGCGGGCAGCTGAGCTACTCGGTCAGCCATGAAGGCCCCTTGCCTGAGCTGGCCCCGGCCAACCTGGTGGCCCGCTACGCTGGCGACCGACGCGAGGTGCTGGAAGGCACCTTCGGAGCCGACGATTTCCGCGACGCCCGCGCCGTGCAGGCCGAGACGGCCGCGCAGGAAAATCCCGGTGCCGTACGTTTGCCCCTGGCCGGCACCGTCTACCGCACCCGCGACAAGATCTCGGTCACGGTAGAAAAGCCCCAGGGCGACGCCAGCCCCCTGCTGATCAACGGCGCCGCTGTGCCCGACAGCCAGATTGGCACCAATACCCAAGACGGTGTGCGCGGCGTGCAGCGCCTGACCTATGTGGGGGTGCAGCTGCGCCCCGGCGACAACGTGCTGAGCCTGGGCGGCGAGGAAGTCACCGTGAAGCTGGCGGCCCAGACCGCCCAGGTCAAGGTGGAACCGCTGCAACTGCTGGCCGACGGCAGCACGCCGGTGCGGCTGCGCATCACGGCGCTGGACGAGTTTGGCACCCCCACCAGCCAGCCCACCCTGACCCTGGCCCCTAACTTGGAACCCGCTTTGCCCGACGCCAGCCCGGCCACTGCCGGCTATCAGCTGCGCCTGACCGAAGGGGTGGGCGTACTGGAACTGCGCCCGCAGACGGTGCCCAGTGAACTGCGCGTGGACATCGAAGCGGGCGCCCAGGTCCAGCCCTACCGTTTCCAGATTCGCCCGGACCAGCGGCGCTTCGGCGTGGGGATGGCTTCGGCCACTCTGGGCCTGGATCCTCAGGACTTCAGCCTGGCGGACGACCTGACCTGGACCGCCCGCGGTTACTACGAAGGCCCCATCGGGGAAGGGAAACTGTTCCTGGCCGCCGACAAGGACAGCCTGCCGCACGACCTCGACCCGTTCGAGCGTTTCCCGCTGGCCGGCGACGCCTCGTCCCACAGCGTCCCCCTGCAAGGGGTGGACCCGGTGGCCGCCGTGTACGACCACCCCCGCTTCCGGGCCAGCTACCGGCGTACGGCCCTGCCCATCACGGTGCTGCCGCTGGGCGAAACCCTGACGGCCGCCACCCTGGAAACCAAGACCAATCCCAGGCTCAGCGCCTTTGCGGCCGCCGTGCCCAGCGACCGGGTGCAGCTACGCGGCGAGCAGGCCATCGTGCCCGACGGGCTGCGGATTGTCCGGCTGCCCAACCGCGGCATCAGCCGGGGCAGCGACAGCCTGGAGGTGGTGGTGCTGGAGCGCGGCACCGGCCTGGAACTGCGCCGCGAACCGCTGGTACGCTTCGGTGACTACTCCATCGACTATGCCAGCGGGGTCATTACCCTGAACCGTGAACTCCAGCCGCTGGACAGCGATTTCAACGATGTACGCATCGAGGCCAGCTACCGGCTGGACAATCCTCTGGACAACCGCGAATGGGCCTACGGTGCCCAGGCCAGCACCGAGGGCCAGCACTGGGTGGCCGGCGTGGCGGCCGTGCAGCTGCCCACCTCGGAAGGTGAGCGGCAGACCACCGTGGGCGTGCGTGCCCAGTACGACAACCGCGAGAACCTCAAGGCCGAGGTGCGTGCCGCCTACTCGGACGGTTTCCAGGCCAGCCTGGACGCCTCGGCTCAGCTGCGTGAGCACGACCGCGCCGCGCTGCGGATGCGCTACCAGGACAGCGAGTATGCCGGTCTGGGGCAGTTCAACTCCGGCTTCAGCGTGCACGGCACTTATCAGGCGCAGTTCGGCCCCATGCTGCGCGGCGAACTGGAAGCCGACTACCGCGACGATTTCGTCAAATCCCAGCAAGGTTATGTGCGCGGCGTGGTGGACTACCGCCTGCGACCCTTTACCGTGGGCGGCGGCCTCAAGTACAACTTCGGTGACATGACCGGCCTGAGCGCCGTGGCCCGTGCCGGCTACACCGGCGACCCCGTCAGCGTGGGCATCGAGCACGAGCAGGGCTTCAGCGGTGACGCGCCCACCGTCACCAGCGTCCGGACCAGCTACCGGCTGACCGACACGGTGACCCTCAAGGCCCAGGACCGCTACACCTGGGGCGAGGGCCACCAGGCGCTGCTGGGGGTGGATTCGCGGCTGGGGAACACCAACTTCTCGGTGGGCTACGAGCTGCCGACCGCCAGCGGCGACGGCAACCGCGCCCGCTTCGGGGCCAGTACCAGCCTGCCGCTCAACAAGCGCACCACCCTGGGTCTGCGCGGCGGCACGGCCTACAGCGTGGCCGGCCAGTATCTGGACGCCACCCTGGGCGCCGACCTGCAGTACCGGGCCGAGCGGTACGTGGCGTCCCTGGGCGGCGACATCGGCTACAGCGGCCAGAACAGCGAATGGCGCACCGCACTGCGCGGTGGCGTGAGCGGCAGCCTGAGCGACGAGCTGACCCTGACCGCCGATGCCCTGGCCGAATTCCGCACTTCCGGCACCGGCCAGCGGCTGGGCCTGGGCTACGCCTACCGCGGCGCCGCGCTGAGCAGCCTGGGCTATGCCCGCTACGTGAACGGCACCCTGGCCGGCGACAACCCTGCCTTTACGACCGGCCTGGTGGCCGAGTACCGCCAGCCGAACTGGGCCCTCCGTGCCGGCAGCGACACCCGGTTGCTGCTGGACGACCGGGGCACCTTCAGCGGGCAGGCCTTCGTGGGCGGCAATTATTACCTGAACGAGTATCTGGGTGTGGGCGCCTGGGGCCGGGCCTTCTATCAGCCGGCCGACCTGCCGGGGGCCCTGTACGGCTACGGCGTGGAAGCCAACCTGCGTGCGCTACCGGGCGCCTGGGTCAGTGCCGGCTACAACTTCGCGGGCTTCGACGGCCTGCCCAGCGGTTACACCTACACCAAGCCGGGAGCGTACCTGCGGCTGGACCTGACGCTGGACGAAAGTATGGGAGAACGGGAATGAGACATAGCAACATCACGAAGGCGGCCCTGCTCAGCGCCGGGCTGCTGGGTGGGCTGTTCTCCGGCGAGGCCGGGGCACAGTCCAGAGCGCTGACCCAGCGCACCAGTACGCTGGTGACCGGCAATATCAATTACGTCACCACCGGCGCCTCTTTCCGCAGGGACGCTGGTAATACGGGCTCTCCTTCCGCCTGCGAGATGAAGCAACCAGCGTACAGCAGTAGCTATCCGGGCTATACCCGCACGTCCGGTGCCGTCTCCCCGGCGCGGATTACTGCCAACACCGTGCCCTCGGGGGCGACGGTCAAGGCGGCCTACCTGTACTGGGTCGCTTCGGCTGGGGAAAGCGGATTCAACAACAATCAACCCTTTGCTACGTCTTCGGTCAAATTCTATGTCAGCGGAGCTGCGGCGCCGTCCAGCACCAACGTCTCGGCGCAGCAGACTTGGACGGCCAGCACGACCAGCACCAAGTCGGATGGGTCGACCGTTACCCAGTACGGCATGGGCGCCATTGCGGATGTCACCAGCATCGTGAAGGCCAACCCCAACGCCCAGTACCGGATGGATGAACTTTGGGTGTTCAACGGTGCGGCTTCTACGACGAGCTATTACAGCAACTACACCTGCTACACCAACACCGCCTATGCCAACTGGGCGCTGTATATCGTCTATGACCTGCCGGGCGAGAGCACCAAGACCTTCTCGCTCTATGACGGTCTGTCCTTTGTAGGTGGGGATTCGGGAACCACTTCGTCTTC
>JAUNHF010000126.1 GCA_030524065.1 Deinococcus sp. | reverse complement strand
GCCGCCCTTCAGTAACGGTCTGCCAGACCCCATGCCCCGGTGAGGTCGCTGCCCAGCAGGTCGTCGGCCAGGGACAACAGGCGGGGGTTGGGACAGGCCTGCGCCCGCACCTCCCTGACCCGGCGGACGATGGCCTCACTGCTCAGCTCCGGACGCTTCGCCGCCAGGATGAAACTGGCAACGGCCGTGCTGCGGCTGACGCCGTAGAAGCAGTGAATGTGGAGGCGCTGAGGCCGCACCTGGTGCAGAAAAGACAGCAGGCGCTCCAGCTGCCACGCTTCGGGGGAGACGTATCCGCTGTGCTCATCGTCTTCCAGGACGTCATGAAAGATGAGGTCAAACACGGGCGCGGTGGCGCTCCGAACCTCCGCTGGAAGTTCATCACCCGGGTCGCGGATGCTGATGATGGCTTCTACACCGTCCAGATCGGGGAAATCGTGGATACCGCTGATGGTCAGGGCCGTCATCCGTCCGACAGCTCCTTTTTCACGATGAGGATGTGCCAGCCCTGCCGGCCGTCGCGCGCTACAGCGAGGCGGGAGGCGGTGGGGCGCTCCAGCCGGATATCGAAAGCCCTGCAGTAGGAATGCACCAGGGCGAACTCGGCCTGACTCACCGTGTCGGCACTCGTTTCCAGCGACACAACCAGCGCCAGGTGTCCGCCATTGGCCAGCACATGCCAGGTATGCTCCAGGATTCTCAGCAGCCAGGCGTCGTAGGTACAGCCCAGCGTCTGGAGGGTGTCACCCAGGGTTTCCGGCACAGGCGGGTGGAGAATGACCAGGCCGATATCGAGGTCAAGGCGGCACTCCATCATGTCCATCAGGTCGTGCTCGTAGAGGTCGAACGCCAGCGTCAGAGCGTCCCGCGGCGTCTTGTCGCTGGCCCAGACGGTGTGTCCCTGAAGCCGGGCTTCCCGGACCGCCGTGCCACTGCCGGCCATCGGGTCGGCCACCTGCCCGGGGGCCTTCATGTACTCGGCAATCAGGCTGCGGGCCACAGCCGGGTGGAGGTCTTCGCTGTCCAGCAGTTCCCGCTGATCGTAAATCCAGACCACCTGGTCCTTGCGGTAACGCTTGGGCTGGCGGCTGTCTGCCGCCTCCAGCGGGGGAAGCCAGCCAGGTCTCTGGGCCGTGTCACAGAGCTGCGGAGTGAGGTGCGCGTTGATGGCCAGTTGCTGCTGATGGCGGTTCAGCGGGTGAGTGAAGTTCAGCCCCGCCAGCCGGTCCTCCTCCGCGCTCAGCCCTTCGAGCAGTTGGAAGTTGCCACCCTGCGCCAGTAGTCGGCGCCGGTTCTCGCCCCACAGGGCCAGGTAGTGTACATGATGGAGATAGTGGCGGGCGGACAGACCGTACTGCTCAAGCCGCGCGACCGCGCCGGGCTCCTCCGCCCTTACGGCGCGGCGAAATTCATGGGCGAGTCCCGCTTCACGGGGGTCGGGCACTATGCCGGGTACGAACGCGTCTCCGGTCTGCGCCGCCAGTTCGCCGACAAGCTGCTGATATTTGGTCCAGGTCTGTCCGGCTCTCCGCATACGCCTATTGTTTCAGTCGGGCGTGACGTTCGTCGAAAGAAAAACTGGCGTGTCCTGCGTCCCTCCGCAGATGAGCGTGGCCCGGCGCACACCAGCCTTTATAGTGCACAGAATATGACCCCCCTGACCTCCTCGGTTCCTCAGGTGGCGGAGGAGACGACTGTTTACTTTGCCACTCAGGGTGAGGCGCGTAGCGTCCAGCTGAACGGGCAGGGGCTGGTGCAGTACCAGGACCGCCTGCGGACACCCTATCTGGAAGAGGTCACGTCCTCAGGGGTCAGAATCCGGTTGACCGACTGGGTGGGCCGGCTGGAATTCTTGATTGAGGACGCGGCCGGTGTTCATCTCCACCCGCTCCTGGTCTATCCGGCCAAGCTATCGGCCGACCCTGCCGAGGCGTTCAGGGCCCTGGCAACCATCAGCGACGAGGTCGCAGCTGTATCGAATTCGCCGCTTGGATTTCCAGCCGAAATGCTTCCGCCCGCAGGCGCGTCCCGGCGCATCCCACTTTCTCTGCGGGCCGTACAGGGATACGCTGCCCAGGCCTGGCGGCTGTGGCAGCAGGCCCGCCAGCTTCCCAGAGCGCGGGCTCTCCGCCAGATCTACCGGACCGACCGCAGCGGCAGTGTGCCTGACCGCGTGGACTGGGAAGCCACCCTGCGGCACTGGGCAGGCGGAGGCTTTCCAGCCCACCTGGCGCGCGACCTTCCCCCACTGCAACCGCCAACAGGAGTGGGCGCCATCGCAGTTCTCTGGGACGCTCTGATTGCTGCGGCGCAGCTGACGGGCGACCCTGGCGGCGCGCAGGCGGTGCAGCGGTACCGCGCAGCCCAGGCCGAGCTGCCGGCCGTTTGTGGTGTGCCTGGCAGTGACCCGGTGTCCTGCCAGGCTCTGCGGCTGGCCCGGGAGGTGACCATTCTGTCTGAGCAGGCCCGCGGGCTTCCAAGCGGCCATACTCGCATGGCTGAGCTTTACGAGCTCTGGGCCATGCTCACGCTCGCGCGCGCTGCCGGGGCCAGTGAGGGAGAGTTCGGGAAGGACGCCGAGGGGCTGTATAGCGGCCGGCTGACCGGCGAGGGCGTGGAGGTGCAGTTGAATCTAAAGCTGGCGTTCAGTGGAGCGGGACCGGTCAGACAGTTCGCCCGGCCGGACATTCTGATGCTGTGGGGGGATGAGGCCCTGGTCGCCGATGTCAAATACCGGCCCCTCCACCGCCTGACGACCGAGCAGCTGCGGGCGGTCAACGACCAGTTGCTGCGATATATGGGCCTGACCTATGCCCGCACCGGGCTGGCCGTCTGGCCTGCGCCACTGCACGAGTCGCTGCACAGGGGCGAGCTGCCGGGCAGCCGGGCCCGTCTGGGCCGTATCCGGCTGCACCCGCTGGACCCGCCCCAGATGTTGGTGGGCCGTCTGACGCAGTTCGGCGTTCCGGCAACCACCTTCAGAGGAGACCCATGAACCACTTCAGCAATATCTATGGACAGTACAGAATTGATTTCGAGCAGCTCCGGGAGCTGGACGAAGGGCCGTTCGGGGAAATCAGAGACGCTGCTTACGCCTCCGAATGGACCGAGGACGCCAGTGGGAACCTGCTGTCTGCGCTCCTGGCCCTGCACGTCCCGGAGCAGCCTGGCCATCCGGTTCAGCAGCCTCTGGACTTTCCCTGGGTGGACCGCAGCACGCGGGCGAGGGCGTTTCGGCTGGCACAGGCCCAGCTCATTGCCTTTGACCTTCATGCCGGCTCACCGCGTGGCGGCGGGGACGTGCAGCTGCGTCTTTCGGGGCATGTCAGCGACACCGAAGGCAGGCCGCTGTTCATGTTCCCGAACGTGCCCAGGGTGCTGCTGCTGAGACTGATTCAGGATTTCCGCGAGGAGCTGCGGTATCTGGCTCCGGGAAGCCCGGCCGCGCTGGCCTACCGCTTTGTGGAACCGGAAGGCGAGATTCGGACCGCCGAAGTTCAGACCCGGTACCTGAGCCGCAAAAAGCAGATCGACCGGATCCGCGCCGTTCAGGTGTTCGATCACCGCCTGCTGCGCCGCGGAGAAAGTGTTCTCCATGAGGCCACGGCGCGCGCCATCTTTAACAGTGACGAACCGGCCCGCAACCATCACGCTCCGGTCCTGGCCGGCAGCCAGATGTTCGACCTGATCGCGCACGCCCTCAGTACTTTTCCGGACCGCTTTTATGGGGTTTCCGAAGACACTCAGCTGCCACCTGCGAGCGCCCGGGGGCAGGCGCTGGCGGCGCAGTTTCAGCCAAGGCCGCCCCGGCCGGCAAAAGCGAAGGTCCGTGCCGAAGCGCCGCAGCAGCGCAAGATCCAGGCCCGGGCCCCTGAGCCGCAGGAGCCCGGCTCGCCCCTTGAAGAAGCTGCCTCGCCGCCGACTCAGGAGACGCTGCCGGCTGCCGCGCCCTCCAGGCCACCGTCTCACGCTGCCGCTTCTCCCGGTCCTGCTCCCGATGCGGTGGTCCCGGCGACCGGCCTGAGCGAGCCACAGGTGCTGGAGCATGTGCGTCAGCGCATGGTGGTGGATGACGATGTGCTGACCAGCGCCCGCGCCTCGCTGCGCCGTCACAAGCCGCTGCTGCTGCAAGGCGCCCCCGGCACCGGTAAGACCATGCTCGCCACCATGCTGGCCGAGGCGGTCTGTGGCCCCGGAAACTACACCCTGGTCACGGCGGACGCACGCTGGACAAGTACCGAGGTTATCGGCGGACTGAGGGTGCAGCCCGGTCAGGGTCTGAGCTACACCTTCAGCCCCGGTGTGGTGACCCGCGCCGCCTTACGTCACCTGGACAGCATGGAAAAGACGGGCCGCCCCCACGCACTGATTATCGACGAGTTCAACCGTGCCCATCAGGACGAGGCCTTCGGCCGCCTGCTGACCCTGCTGGACCCGGCGTACCGCAGCGTGATGCCCCTGGTCAGCGAAGAGGACGGTGCCGGGCAAGCCGTGTACTTGCCCGCGGACTTCCTGCTGCTGGCCACCATGAACGACGCCGATATTGCCCGGCTTCACGAGATCGGGGCGGCGCTCAGCCGGCGGTTCACCACCGTCCGGATGGGTGTGCCCCGGCAGGAGCGAGCCTACCTCTCGGCGGAATTGGGGGCCAAGCGGCTGAAAGACCTCGATGAGCTGTATGACTTTGTGGGAGAGGGCAGCGACCGCGCCAGCGACATGGAAGCCGGGCGGCTGCGGGCATTCGCCCCCGTCGGGACCTATTTCATGAAGGAGGCGCTTGAGTTGCTGGAGGACGGGCTGAGCGTGGACGAGGTGCTGCTCAGTCTGACACAGCCATTGTTGCCGTCACTTGGGCGCGAAGCCCTGACAGCGCTGCAGGCAAGGGCAGCGGGGAATGGGGGGCTGGAGCGGCTGCAACAGGCGATAGAAGACCGCCTGGCGGACGCTCTGTTCTGACACTCACCCGCCCCTGCCTGGCCAGGCATTTACCCTGGGGTTCCGGGCTCGTTCGGCACCTTGACCTGCCACAGTCGCCCCCGCCAGGTCAGGGCTGCCCCGAAACCGGCCCAGATGAGCCGTCCCAGTTCAGGCAGGGCGGAAGAAGGATAACTGGACATAACGGACACGGGCACCTGCCCGTGACGGGAAGGGGTAGCGAACGCCTTGAATTCCTGGTCCAGGTTCTCTGTCAGAATCCAGGTCAGGACGTGGGGATGGCCGGGCACCGTCATGACGGCGGCGGCCACCGTTATCTGCTCCGGGCCGATCCAGACGCGCAACTCGGTGCTGTCACAGCGGAGCTGCGTGACCAGCAACAGATTCTCGCCTGACGTCTCGGCGCTCCAACTGCTCAGCATACTTTCAAGCTGCCGCAAGGCTTCCTGGGCCGCCGGGGTGTACGGATGCTCCGGCAGTTGTCGCTTTGCACTGTTCATGTCTGCGCTCCGTTCAGAAAATGCAGCAGACCTTCCGACAGGACCTTCTGACGCCAGCCGTCCAGCAGCCAGTCCGGCAGCTGCTCCACATCG
>JAUNHF010000125.1 GCA_030524065.1 Deinococcus sp. | reverse complement strand
TTCCGCAGTCCCTCCGCAAAAAGGCGCTGCTGCACGACCCCGCGCCGCTGACCGTGCCGCGCCGTGTGACCGAGAAGCGCAATGCCGCCATTCACGCCGCTTTCGCCGCGCTGACGGGGCCGGAGGTGCGCCTCATTGAACCCGCCGCGCTGAGTTGCACCGCCCAGGCGTGTGCCAGCGTGCAGGACAGCACGGTGCTGTATGTGGACAGCAACCACCTCAGCCTCAGCGGAGCGCGGGGCGTAGTGGGCGAGGTGCTGGGGGCGCTGAAGTAAAGATGTCAAACGTGGAAACGCCTAAACGCCTTGCTGGACAGTCGTTTTCACTCTCTGCCTCTTGGACGAACAAGCGCCCCACGGCGTCAGATAGGCAACAGACAGTCAAGTTAGGCTAGGCCCGTATGCTCCGGCCTCCGCTCTGGCTTCTGGCGCTTCCCGTCGGTTATCTGCTCGGCTGGTTCGTGTTCGGTTTGGCCCCCTTGCCGCTCTTTGCGTTGCTGCTGACGCTCATGCTTGCCCTTGCCTGGGCCGAGGGGGGCGGGGCAGGGTTAAAAGACTTCGCCGCCCTGCTGGGGATTTTGACGGGGTTTGCTCTGTTGCTGGTCAGCTTGGCGGCTCTGGGGGCGGTGTTCCGTCTGGGGTCGTCGTATGAATGGACGGGCCTTGCCCTGCTGCTGACACTTCTTGCCCTCTTGCTGTCGCTGATATTGCTTACGCCACTGCTCGTCTGGCTCAGGCGCACTGAACGAACCTTGCAGACGACGCCTGCGCCCTGGCTCCTGCTGGCGGGGGTGCTGGCGTTCGCCTTCTTTCCAGCGGTGCGGGTGGATTGCCGAGGCTTGCAGGCTGACGATTTCCTGAGTTTCCAGAGCGATTTTCAAAGTCATGCCCGCGTGCCGCGCTGGGTCAAGCATCCCGAGCAACTGCCTGACCGCGCCGAACTGCCCGCCGCCTTCAAGATGGAGCATGTTCGGGCGGGCGTGGTGGGTTGTCAGCGGCGAATCTTTTCCTTTGACCGTGTGCGCCCGCTGCTGGTCGTCCACCTGACGGAAAAGGTGCAGCCTGGGATGAAAGCCTACGCCGCCGCCTTCAGCGTGGGCGACCACCGCAAACTGACGCGCTGGATGGCGGTGCGGGACATGCCCTTCGACCTCAGCCTGCGTGCCGAGCGTTCGCCCTATGGTGGGCTGGGCTGGGACGCGTACCCCGTCTACACCGCACTGCCCCCCGAAGTCGCCGCACTGCTCAAGGAATAAACCCATGACTCGCCTCTACCTCCCCCTCGCCTTTGCCCTCGGTTATCTCGCGTCCTGGTTCGTGTGGGGCGTGCCGCTGCCCGCGCTGCTGGCGCTGTGGCTGGGCGGCGCGGCGCTGTGGACGTTTGCGCCCAGACGGGGACAGGGCGGCTGGACGTTCTCACGCACGTTTTTCACCGTGGCGCTGCTGGGGCTGGTGCTGTGGCTGGTCGGGGCGGGCGTGTTGGGGCTGCGACTGGTGCTGTCGCCCAACAACCCGCTGCCCTACAGTTTCTGGGGACTGCTTCCCGCGCTGCTGCTGGGCGGGGCCATCATTGCCGCCGCTCTGGCGCTGGTCACGCAGATGGTCGGGCGGGCCACCCGCGAAAAGGGTCAACCCGTGCTGGTGCCCTGGCTGTGGCTGGCGGGCTGCGTGGCTTTTGCGCTGCTGCCAGCGGTGCGGGTGGACTGTCGGAGGCTGGACAGGGACAGCTTCCTCTCGTCCTCGTCGGGCTTTTCGGGTGCGGCGAGCATGAACTACTGGGGGAACCATCCGGAGCGCATTACCGGACGGGCGCAACTTCCTGCCGATTTGGGCGGCCTGGAGGTACATGGCGGCGCAGCCTTCTGCACACGGGACGCGGCGGGGCGCTCACGGGTCCTTAGCTTTCGCGCCAGCCAACCGCAAATTCTGGTCAGACTCTCGGAGTATGACGGGGCGCGGCGCACCTTCTACGCGCTGTTTTCTGTCGGTAAGCACCAGCAACTCACGCCCTGGAAGGCGGGAAAATGGGCATCTATCACGCACGCCAGCATCACCAACTATCTGGCTTGGAACGGGGTGAGCGTAGTGGAGGAGTGGCCTGCGGGCATCCCCGACGCGCCTCGGAACAAGTAGAAAGGCCCCTGATGGCCGTCTTTTCAAAAACCGTAACGCATCAGCGGCAGCTTGCGCTGCGGGTCTACTTCGCTGACGGCTTCGCCAATTTTCTGTGCGCCCATAGCGCGGTAAAAGGCTTCGGCGTGGGGGTCGGCGTCCCAGGTCAGTTCGCGGTAGCCAGCCCGTTCTACTTCGGCCAGCAGGTGTGTCCAGAGCGCCCGCCCTACGCCCTGGCCTATAGCTTCCGGCGAGACGTACAACTTGTCTAGCACGGCTTTTTCGCCCAGCAACAGGCTATAAAACCCGACCACCCGACCGCCCATTTCGGCCACGGTATGCGGTTCGGTCCGAATGCGGCGCGGCTCTACCCGCAGCACTTCCCGGCAACCCGCCAGAAACTCCGGCGAGTAGCCCCAGTGCGCTTTGGAGGCGACAGCCAGTTCAGTCAGTGCCCCGGCTTCTTCGGGACGTGCCGGGCGGAGGTGCAGGCTCATGTGCCCAGTATGCCGGGCGCTGTTCCCAAACCCATTCCCCTCCCCAAACCTAACAACCGTTTGTTACACTTGCGCCACACATGACAGCATCAGACGGCGCTCCGGCGCAAGCTCAACCTGTTTGGCAAAGCGAACTGGAACGCCTCCGGGCCGACCAGCACAAAGTCCGCGCTGGCGGCGGCCCCAAGGCGCAACAGCGGCAACACGAAAAGGGCCGCCTGACCGCCCGTGAACGCGTATCGCGCCTGCTGGACGACGGCTCGCCCTTCGACGAACTGATGACCTTCGCGGGCTGGGAGATGTATCAGGACGTGGGCGGCTGCCCCAGCGGGGGAACGGTAGCGGGCATCGGAACCATTCAGGGTCGGCCCTGGATGATTATTGCCAACGACGCCACCGTGAAGGCGGGCGCATTTTTCCCCATCACGGCCAAAAAGGTGATCCGGGCGCAGACCATTGCGCTGGAAAACCACTTGCCCGTGGTGTATCTGGTGGACTCGGCGGGCGTGTACCTGCCCATGCAGGACGAGATCTTTCCCGACCAGGACGACTTCGGGCGGGTGTTTTATCTGAATGCGCGGATGTCGGCGGCGGGCATTCCCCAGATTGCCGCGATCATGGGCAACTGCGTGGCGGGCGGCGCGTACCTGCCCGTGATGTGCGACACGCTGATTATGACCGAGGGCAGCGGCCTTTACCTGGCTGGCCCGGCGCTGGTCAAGGCCGCCATCGGGCAGATCGTGGAGTCCGAGGAACTGGGCGGCGCGAGTATGCACGCGGCCATTGCGGGCACGGTGGACTACAAGGAAAAGGATGACGAGGCCGCCATTGCCCGTATCCGCGCCCTGGCCGACCTGTACGCGCAGGGCGAACTGGCCCCCTTTGCCCGCCGCCGCAAGGAAACGCGGCCCGCCCCGGAACGGGATTTGACCGAGCTGGTCGGTTTCGACGGCTCCAAAACCTACGATGTGCGCGACCTGATTACCTCCATCGTAGACGGCGGCGAATTCAACGAGTTCAAGCCCGAATACGGCGAAACGCTGGTCTGCGGCTTTGCAAGAATGGGCGGTTACCCGGTGGCCTTCGTGGCGAATCAGCGCACCGTCATCAAGAAAAAGCTGAAGTCGGGCGGCGAGCCGGGCCTGAGAACTCGCATTGAGGTTGGCGGCGTGATTTACGGCGACTCCGCCGACAAAGCCGCCCGCTTCATTCTGGACGCGAATCAGGCGGGCGTGCCGCTGGTGTTCCTGAGCGACGTGACCGGCTTCATGGTGGGCCGCGACTCCGAGCAGGAAGGCATTATCCGGCGCGGGGCCAAGCTGGTGAACGCCGTTTCCAACTCGGTGGTTCCCAAGATCACCCTGATCACGGGCGGCAGTTTCGGCGCGGGCAACTACGCCATGAACGGCAAAGCCTACGGCCCGCGCTTTATTTTCGCGTGGCCCAGTGCCAAATACGCCGTGATGAGCGGCAACGCGGCGGCCAAGACGCTGCTCGACATTCAACTGGCGGCCCTGAAACGCGCAGGTCACGACCCCGACGAAGAGGAATTGCAGCGTCTTTACGATGAGGTGAAATCTAAATACGACACCGAGCTCGACCCCCGCTACGCCGCCGCGAGGTTGTGGGTGGACGAAATCATCGAACCGAACGACACCCGCGAAAGGCTGATTCGGGCGCTGGAAGCGTGTGCCCAGAATCCGAAGCAGGAGGAGTTCAAGGTGGGGGTGTTTCAGGTGTGAACCCCCTCCCCTTGCTGTCGCAAGGCCCTCCCCCATAAAGGGAGAGGGTCGGAAAGAATAAAGCCATTCTTCAAACACCTTAGACCCTTTGACTCTTAGACCTTTTTCGGAGAAAAACACATGCAAAACCCCAACCTCACCCCCCTGAACGACGACCAGCGCACCATCATTTCCAGCCTCAAGACCTTCCTGAAAAATAAGGTGGAACCCGGAGCCGCCGAACGCGACCAGACGGGCGAATTTCCATTCGACATCGTGAAGGAACTGGGCGAAATGGGCATCATGGGGGCGCAGACGCCCGAGGAATACGGCGGCGCGGGCCTGGACACCGCCACCTTCGCCATGATCATCGAGGAAATTGCCGCTGTGGACGGTTCGCTGTGCCTGACCGTCGCCTCGCACAACTCGCTGTGCCAGGGCCACATCCTGATTGGCGGCACCGAGGAGCAGAAGCGCAAATACCTGCCCGACCTCGCCAGCGCGAAAAAGCTGGGCGCGTGGGGCCTGACCGAACCCGGCAGCGGCTCGGACAGCGGCGGGATGCTCAGCAACGCCAAAGAGCAGCCCGATGGAAGCTGGATTCTGAATGGCTCCAAGAACTTCATCACCCAGGGCAGCGTGGCGGGCACCTACGTGGTGCTGGCCCGCACCGACCCCGCCCGCGAAGGCAAGGGCAAGAACGACGGCATCAGCGCCTTCGTGTTCAACCGCGACGACGTGAAGGGCTTTTCCATTGGCCGCAAGGAAGACAAGCTGGGCCTTCGCTCCTCGGACACCGCGCAGCTGATTTTTGAAGACATTCACCTGCCCGCCGACGCGCTACTGGGTGAGCGCGGCAACGCTTTCAAGGACGTGATGAAGGTGCTGGACGGCGGGCGCGTGGGCATTGCCGCCATGGGCCTGGGCTTGGGGCGCGGCGCTTACGAGTACGCTGCCCGCTACACGCTGGAGCGCAAACAATTCGGCAAACCGATTGCCTACAACCAGAACATTGCCTTCCGATTGGCCGACATGGACACCAAGCTGGAAGCGGCCCGCCTCCTGATTCGCAAGGCCGCCGACCTCAAGGACGCGGGGCAGAATTTCACCGTGCCTGTCGCCCGTGCCAAGCTGTACGCCACCACCGTGGGTGTGGAAGCCTGCGACGAGGCCATTCAGATGCTCGGCGGCTACGGCTACATCAAGG
>JAUNHF010000124.1 GCA_030524065.1 Deinococcus sp. | reverse complement strand
TTGGTCTTGGCCTGCACGGCCACTGCCACCACGCCGCCAGACACGGCCACCGAGTTGGCCCCGCCGCCGTAAGGGGTCAGGTCCACCGAGTCGGCCAGGCGGGGGGCGGCCACATCCGAAAGATCCAGAATGTCCAGGCCACCAGTGGCCCCGTTCACCGTGAACAGGCGCCGGCTGGCAGGATCGTAGGCGCTGATTTCGGCCACGCCCTTGCCGTACTGGAACGGCGCAGCCTGATAACGGCCCAGGCGGCCCAGGCGGCCATCGTTCGCCAGTGCGTACACGCTGACGCTGCCGCTGACCTCGTTGGAGCTGACCAGCAGCGGCTGACCGTTGGGGCTGTCCGCCGCCGGAATAAACAGCAGGCCCTCGGGGGCCAGGTCGCCAGCGGCGCCACTTTCCGCTGCGGCGGCAGCGTCAATGTCGCTGAAATACTGCACCAGCCCCGGCTGCGCGGGGTTGCTCACGTCCAGCACCATGATGCCGCCTGCCCGCTCCAGGCCCACAAAGGCGAAGTGCTTGCCGCCAAGCGCGGCGACCGCCAGGGCTTCGGGCTCGGGGCCTTTGTTGTCGCTGCGGGTATCAAACGTCTCGGCCGTGCCCTCGGAGTTGAAGGCGGCCGGGCGCTGCGCCGCCACCGTGCGCTCGAACAGATCGGCAGTATCGCCCACCAGCGTTCCCTGGGTGTTCCACACGCTCAGGCTGCGGCCCCCGAACGCCACCAGCCGGTCTGCGTCACCGTCGCCGTCCGTGTCAGCGTCCACCCGGCTCACCGTCAGGCGGCCCAGCGCCGCATTGTCCTGTAGGGCGGCGGCATTGGGGAACTTCTGCGGGTCCAGCCGCAGGTCCTTGACGCGCACCTCGTCCGCAAAACCCTTGTACTCGCGGCCGTCGCCCTCGTTGGCGCTGAGGATATAGGTCTGCCCATTGACCCGGTAGCTGGCAATGGCGTCGGGCATATAAGCGCCCAGCACCGGCCACGCCTGGGGGTTGATTTTGCCGTCCTTATCGCTGGCGTCCAGAGTGGAGCGGCTCCAGTCCTTGAGGCCCAGCGGATGCACCGCCGTGAATGCGCCGGACGCGATGTCCAGCACCGCCAGCGCATTGCTTTCCTGCAAGGACACATACGCCACCCGGCTGTCGGGGCTTACCGTGATGTACTCGGGCTCGGCGTCCAGCGAAAAGCGCGCACTCTTGCCGGGGCGGGTGTCCAGTTTCTGGCCGTCAAAGGCCGTCAGGCCCGCTTCGGTATGCAGGGCGCGGGTCTGTTCAGGCGTGCCGAACAGCCCACAGGAGGCGAGCAGCAGCGGGAGGGAAAGCCAGGCAACCTTTTTCATGTTCTCTTAGCTTGTGGCCGGCGCTTCATGGAGGTGTCAACTGTCCAGGGGCCTTGCCCCTAAAGTGGCCTCTATGAAATTTCTTTTTCCCCTGACCCTGGCCCTTTCTCTGTTCCTGAGTGCCTGCACCAGCCCCCAAAACGGCAGCAACGATACCGCCCCGGCGCAGAGCAGCAGCGCCCAGACGGAGCAAGACGACAACGATGTCAATGACAGTGACGACAACAATGACGATGACAACGGCACCGACACCGATACGGACGATGCCAACGATGCGGACGATGACCAGCAGGACGACAACTGAGCCGACCGCCTGGGCGACCAGACTTCTGAGCCCCCAGACCCCTGAGACATGCAGGGACCCAGCCGCAGCGCGCCGCAGGGTCCCTGTTCCACTGGCCGACCTCACCAGCTACCCCATCGGCCACCCTGCAAGATTCAGGAATATAAAACCTATTGATTTACTTTCTAAACCAAAAGCGCTAGCTTGAGGCCATGAACAAGCACATCGGTTTTCTTTCGTTCGGCCACTGGACCCCTTCGCCGCAGTCGCAGACACGCTCGGCCAGCGACGTGCTGCTGCAATCCATTGACCTGGCCGTGGCCGCCGAAGAAGTGGGCGCGGACGGGGCGTACTTCCGGGTGCACCACTTTGCGCGGCAACTGGCCTCGCCCTTTCCGCTGCTGGCCGCTGCCGGGGCCAAAACCAGCCGCATCGAACTTGGCACTGGCGTGATTGACATGCGCTACGAAAACCCCTTTTACATGGCCGAGGACGCCGGGGCCGCCGACCTGATCTCGGGTGGGCGCTTGCAACTGGGCCTCAGCCGGGGCTCGCCGGAGCAGGTGATTGACGGCTGGCGCCACTTTGGCTACGCGCCCGCCGAGGGCGAAACCGAGCAGGATATGGCTCGCCGCCACACCCAGGTCTTTTTGGAGTTGCTGCGCGGCGAGGGCTTTGCCCAGCCCCACCCCCGGCCCATGTTCCCCAATCCCGGCGGGCTGCTGCGCCTGGAGCCACACTCCGAAGGGCTGCGGGAGCGCATCTGGTGGGGAGCGGGCAGCGTCGCCACCGCGCAGTGGGCGGCGCGGCTGGGCATGCACATGCAGACTTCGACCCTCAAGCAGGACGAGGGCGGCCAGCCGCTGCACGTGCAGCAGGCCGAGCAGATTCGCGCCTTCAAGCAGGCCTGGCGGGAAGCGGGCCACGCCTACGAGGGCCGCGCTTCGGTCAGCCGCAGCATCTTCCCTATCGTCAGCGACCTGGACCGCGCCTATTTTGGCGGCAGCGCCGACCGGGGCGACCAGTTCGGGCACATTGACAACTACCGCGCCGTATTTGGCCGGTCCTACGCCGCCGAACCCGACCAGCTGATCGAGCAGCTCCGGGCCGACGAAGCCATTGCTGAAGCCGACACGCTGCTGCTGACGGTGCCCAACCAGCTGGGCGTGGACTACTGCGCCCACGTGATGGAAGCC
Organism: Deinococcus sp.; assembly: GCA_030524065.1. Classification (GTDB taxonomy): domain Bacteria; phylum Deinococcota; class Deinococci; order Deinococcales; family Deinococcaceae; genus Deinococcus. The sequence continues at coordinate 2,861 of JAUNHF010000124.1, read as the reverse complement.
TTCGTGAAGCACGTGGCGCCGGGACTGGGCTGGCGCTGAGCTTCAGTGCGCTGCGGATTCCGGTCCGGGGCGCCGGTCCAGGACCCAAAAGCGCATCGGCTTGGGGCTGGGGCCGTCTTCGCCTAGCTCCTGCCAGGTCAGCGTGGTGTCCAGCTCGGGGTGCATCACGTAGCCGTGGCGCTCCACAAAGCGGCGCGGCGAGCGCCAACCGGCAGGCATCAGGGGATGATCTGCCGGGCGCTGCACCATTGCGGCGGCCACCAGCGGCAGCCCCAGCGCGGCGGCGTGCGCTCCGGCGCGCTGGAGCAGCTCACCGCCCAGGCCCAGGCTCTGGTACTCGGCCTCCAGCAGCACTTCGCCCACGGACAGCACCTGCGCCGGGTCCAGGCCAGCGGCGCGGAAGGGAGCTTGCAGCTCCGCGACCTCGTACGCCAGCGGCACGGCGGTGGCGGCCCCCACCACCCGCCCAGCGGCCCCACTGTCCCGGGCCAGCACCAGCAGGGCGCCTGGGGCAGCGGCGTAGGTCTGAAGGTACTCGCGCTCGGATTCGGCGCTGCCTGCGTACAGGTAAGGAAACTCGCGGAACAGTGTCAGGCGCAGGCGGGCCACCTCATCCAGCGCGGCGCCAAAGTCGCCCTGCAAGGTCTCGAAGGTGATGGAATCGGGCAAAGAAAAAGTCGGCATCGCAGCGCCGACTCTAATGCCTGAGCCAGCCCACTGCCAGGGCGGCGGCACGGTTGGGCACAGTGGAAAACAGCTGGACAAAGGGCGCTACAGTTCCTGACATGACAGTGCCTGTGACCCCGCCGCATCATCCGGACATCCATACCGTTGCCGTCATCGGGCTGGGTGCGCTGGGCATCCTGTTTGGCGGGCAGCTGGCCGCCGAGTTGCCGCCTGGGCAGGTGCGGGTGGTGGCGGACGCGGCGCGTACCAAGCGTTACCGCGCAGAGGGCGTGGTGATGGACGGTCAGCGCGTGCCCTTTCATTACCTGACGCCCGAAGACACCCCTTCGCCCGCTGACCTGGTGCTGGTGTGCGTCAAGTTTCATGCGCTGGAAGCTGCCCTGCCGCTGATCGAAAGCCAGCTGGGGCCGCACACCCTGATCGTCTCGGCCCTGAACGGCATCGCCAGCGAGGAAGTGCTGGGCCGCCACTTTGGGCCAGAGCGCACCGTGTACGCCGTAGCCCAGGAAATGGACGCCCGCCGCGAAGGCAACCGCTTGGTGTACCGCGACCGGGGCCAGCTGGTGATCGGCCCCATGACCCCGGACCCCGCCGAGGCTGCGCGGGTGCAGGCCGTGGAGCGGTTCTTTGCCCGCGCTGGCCTGCCGCACTCGGTGGACCCGGACATGCCCCGGCGGCTGTGGGGCAAGTGGATGCTGAACGTGGGCGTCAACCAGACGGTGGCGCTGCACCGGGGCACCTTTGCAGACGTGCAGCCTGGGGGCAAGGCACGGGGTACCTTCCTGGCGGCCATGCGCGAGGTGCTGGCGCTGGCCCCGCACGCTGGCGTGGGCCTGAGCGAAGACGATTTCGCCTACTGGGTACGTGTGATGGACAGCCTGGACCCCGCCGCCAAGCCTTCTCTGGCGCAGGACCTGGAAGCAGGCCGGCCGACCGAGCTGGAACTGTTTGCTGGCACAGTCATCCGGCTGGGGCAGCAGTACGGGGTGCCTACGCCCGTCAATGAAGAACTGTACGCCGGTATCCGGGCACTGGAAGCCGGGCAGTAGGGGCCGCATCTGTGCCGGCAAGTGCGCAGCTTTTTTTCTGAGCTGGCGTTTTCTAAGCTGATGGCATGCTCAAACTGCTTTTGCCGCTGCTGGCCCTGCTGTCGGGAACCGCCCTGGCCGACACCCGGATTCCAGACACCCGCGTGTCGTACAAGGTCAGCCGGGCAGGCAGTGTGAACGCTGGCATGGTCTTCATAGACGAGCAATACAGCGCCAGCGGCCAGACCTACTTGGCCGTGAAGTGTCAGGCCGGGCAGCCGCAGGTCAGCCTTTATAGCCAGCAGCCCCTGGCCCAGACCGCCCAGCCCACCGATATCGCCCTGTCCTGGGACGGCGGCGAAGTCTATCTGGCCGCCGGCCATGTGCGCCGGGACCGACAGCGGGGCACCCTGAGCGTTTGGGACGCCGAACGCGGCGCCAGCAGCGGCCTGCTGGGTGTGCTGACGGGCACGCGGCGCAGCGTATCGCTGACTGTCTTCCGGCCAGGCTACTCGCAGCTGACCTACAACTTCCCGGTCGAGGGCTTTTTGCAGGGGATGCAGGCCGTCCACTTTTGCCGCTGAACCTGGGAATGCACCTGGCGCACAGCGGCGACACAGTGACAGCGCCATGACGACAGAGTGACGACGCGGGGGCGGCACCAAAAGGAGGGCAGCCCTAGCTGACCACCCGCAAGCCCGCCGCCGTCCAGCCGCTTTATGCTGCCCCTATGCCCAAAAAGCACGTGAATGGCAAGGCCGCCCGGCCCCCACAGGAACGCGAAAGCAAAATCTGCCCCGTTTGCGGCCTACCTTTTGCGTGGCGGCGCCGGTGGGAGCGCGACTGGGAAAACGTGCGCTACTGCTCGGACCGCTGCCGGGCGGCGGCCAAAGGGCCGGAGCGGATAAGCTAAGGGATTTGGAACAACGTCATAAACGCCATCATTCCCAACCACAACAGAGCCTGGACAGCCAGCGGGACCAGCAGCACACTTAAGCCCAGGCGCAATCGGGCGCTGGGGTATATGACGGCGTGCATAGAGGGCGGCCAGGAGCACTGCGAGCACCAGAAGGCTTTGACCCTTCTCCAACATCAAGACGCCACTTACAGCGCGGACCGCCAGTCACGCAGCGCCCAGCCGCCCAG